>NZ_JAMSKS010000014.1:0-217162 GCF_024436645.1 Rhodococcus sp. T9N
CCCCCTCAAGCACAACACCCGGGGCCGCAAACTTGGGTGTCGGTCCTCGCCAAACACTACCACCGGGGGGGCTCCCCTCGATGCCCGCCCCCCCCCACTTCTTTGTCTCTATCGGTTCGACAGCTCGCCGATGTCGGAAGTCGACACCCGATTCTCGCTCTTGCCGGCATTGCGGAAAGGCATGCCGACCGTACTGAGGTCGATTCCCTTGGTCTCCTTCATGATCAGTGCGGCAACGAGGGAGAGCAGGCACAGCGCTCCTACGTATACCGAGAACACCCATCCGAGATCTCGCGAGGTCAACCAGGTGTTCAGGTATGGCGCCGTACCGCCGAAGATCGCAACGGACAGCGAGGTGGCGAAGCCGACTCCCATCGCACGTGCACGGGTCGGGACGAGTTCGGACATGAGCGCCGGATACATCGCGGACGCGCAGCACCACACCGCCAATCCCATCGCCTGCGTCACGAACAAGGTCCACGGCTGGGCGGTCAGGATAGCCGCGATCGGTAGTACGAGCACGGCGCCGGAAATGCCGAAGGCTGCCGCCATGGTACGCCGACCGTACTTGTCCGAGAGATGGCCCGAGAGTGGAAGCAGTGCCAGCACAACGAGTTGGGCAAGCAAGCTTGCAATGAAGGCTCCGTTGGGATCCATTCCCTTGGCTGAAATTGCGTACGCTGACGCGAAGGTGGCCCAAGTGTAGTAGGCCGCGTTCTGCCCAGCAGACAACATGAGGATCAGGACGCCGATCTTGACAATGTCCTTTCGTGCGATCGGAGGTGCCGAAGCTGCAGAATCCGAATTCTCCTCGAAGTGAGGCGATTCCGATGCCGCACGACGCAAGAACAATGCGTACAAGCCGAGTACGGCCCCGATGGCGAAAGCAATTCGCCATCCGTATCTGCTCATGTCGTCTTTTCCGAGGATCCCCGTCAGCAACGCTGCGACGAGAGTCGCCAGCATTACTCCGAAGGTGACAGCGGTGAATACCGAACTGCCCCAGAGCCCTCGGCGATCTCGAGGCGAGATCTCACCGACGTAGGTGTAGGACACGCCGGCCTCCCCTCCATGGGCGAGGCCCTGCGTCAGTCGTGCAATCAAGAGCGCGAACGACGCCCACACCCCAATGCTCTCGTAGCTCGGGATCAATGCAATTGCCAGGCTTGCCACGGCCATCAGGCACATCGTGAGCACCATCGTGAATTTTCGACCCTTGCGGTCCGCCAGGCGCCCGAAGACAAGGCCACCGAACGGCCGCGCCACGAATCCGACTGCGAACACCGCCAGTGTCGACAGCAGGGCAGAAGTGGGATCGCTGTCATCGAAGAAGTTCGACGCCAGGTATGTCGAGAAGATTGCGTACAGAGTCCAATCGAACCATTCGAGGATGTTTCCGGATACGGCTGCCCGGAGCGAACGGGCGCGATCTAGTTCGGGGGTTTGTTCAGGAGGTGCAGAGCTGTTCATGTGAGCCTTCTCGAGATGTCAGTATGTTTGTCGTTCAACAAGTTCGCTGGATATGGGCGTTCAGCCCATATGGAGTCCGCCGTTCACATGAATCACTTCGCCGTGCACGAAACTCGCGGCTGGACTGCACAAGAATCCGACCACGGAAGCAACCTCGGCGGCGCGGCCGAATCGACCCATCGGCGTCGAACGGATGAGGTGGTCGTTTTGGCTGTTGACCAAATTTGCAGTCATCGGTGTTTCGATGATGCCGGGCGATACTGCATTGACTCGGATCGATCCGCCCAGTTCCCAAGCGAGACTGCGAGTGAAAGCGAGTAGTCCGCCTTTTGACGCCGCGTAGTGAGCGTGATTTCGACTGCCGCGATGGCCTGCCATGGACGTCAGATTGACGATCGAGCCGCCGTCACGCATCACCGGAATGGCGGCGCGTGTCAAATACATTGCCCCGTCGAGGTTGATGGACATGACCGTCCGCCATTGCTGGTCGGTCATCAACTCCACCGACTGTTCGGGATAGATCCCCGCAGCGACGATCAGGTGGTCGATCCCCCCGAAATGCCTTTGCGCAACCGCAATGAAGTGATCATTGCTTTCAGGTGAAGCAGCATCGAGTTCGGTTGTTGCTATACGATTTCCGTCTGGATCCAGGGAAGCTCTGATCGCGGAGAGTGCTTGTGTATCCAGGTCGCCGAGTACCAGATTCGCCCCTGCTGCGTACATCTGCTCGGATACCTGCCTGGCGATTCCGCCTGCGGCTCCGGATATTGCAATGGTGCGATCGGTGAAGTCGTACAAGTCGCTTTCCTTTGATCAGCGCACTTTCGACGAACCTCCCCGCGAAGAATCAGGATTGGTGCTGTCGAAAAGTTCGGGGTGCTTTGTTAATTCGGTTCTGGTTCTTCGTATGTGGCCGGTCAGGCACCGTTCGGCATCGATCTCGTCTTTGCGCACGATGGCTTCGATCAGTAAGCGATGTTCGTAGTTGATGACCCAGGTTCGATCGGGACCCGTCAGACGGGCATATGCCCGACGGTAATGCTGAGTCGTATTCCAAAACCGCGTCACCATAGTTATCAACTGAGGAATTTCGCAACCGCTGTAAGTGAGTAGATGCAACTCCCGGTCCAGTACCAGGAATCGGTCTACGTCCTCGTTGGCTTCGATCTCGTCCTGGATACTCCAGAGTCGATCATGCACACTGCTGTTCAGATGCGGGATGCTCTCCGCCAGCGCCATGGGCTCGATACGTTCGCGAATGCGATATACGAAATCGCATTCCTGCATATCCATCGAGGACACCCACGCGCCACTGTTCGCCTTCAATTCGACCAGGCCTTCGGATTCGAGCATGCGCAGCGCTTCTCGCACCGGTAGTCGACTCGCGCCGAGTCGTTCGGCTATCTCTTCCTGGCGGATTCGAACTCCAGGGAGTAGGCGTCCGGAAAGTATGTCTTCGCGGATATGGGCAGCGATGCGGTGGCTCGCGACCGTGGTGGGGCCGTTCGCAGAATCGGCTTCGGACAACGGTGCTCCTCGAGGTGGGGGACGGGCGCAGTTCAGCTCGGCCACGGATCGAGCGGGTGCCGGAGTTCATTGTTCACTGCGGACATGCGTGACGGTGCTCGGGATGATCCGTGTCGCGAATTGGATCCAATTGTGCCTGTTCGCATGGTTGACCGCGGTTGCGATCTGGCCTGAATGCTTCACCGTTTTGGATCCAATCACTCTATTTTTCATGCCGGACAAAAGTCTCAGCACGTATGTTGCGGGGTGTTGGCCCTGTTCGTCAAGTGGGACAAGCCACATTTGTGGTCGATCGAGACTTGGGCAGGTTTGCGAATGGATCCATTCGATGGCAATGTGAGGCCCAACACGGAAAGTGGACCGCCTTGCGCGAGTCCCTCCGCGCTGTCCAGACGTGCTGCCAAAGCTTGGCCGTCCAAAGGCCTGATCCGGAGACTGACTATGACCACGCACAAGAAACTCACCGCAGCATCACCATGGGTGGAACTGGCAACATCGAACAAGGACTGGGATGCCGCCGCCCCGTCGCTTCTCGCCACGATGCTGGCTCAGACAATCTTGATCCGATCCTTCGAGGAATACGTCCTGGAGTTGGCGGGGAAGGGACTGATTCACGGTCCAGCCCACTCCAGCATCGGACAAGAGGGTGGGGCTGTGGGGTCGATCGTCGGCCTCACATCCGCTGACTCCATCAACGGTTCCCACCGCGGACATCATCAGTTCCTTGCCAAGGCGCTGGCCCACGTGGCTGTCGACGGTTTGGATCCGACCGCTGAACTTTCGCCAGAGGTCCGAACCGTACTGACCCGCAGCCTCGCAGAGATCTGTGGTCTGTCGCGCGGCTACTGCCGTGGTCGTGGCGGGTCCATGCACCTGCAGTGGAAAGAAGCCGGCGCGATGGGTACGAATGCGATCGTCGGAGGCGGGGTACCGCAAGCTGCAGGTTTCGCCTGGGCGCACCGTCAGGCTGGAACCGATGCGGTCGCAGTTACCTACTTCGGTGATGGCGCGGTCAACATCGGTTCGGTACTCGAATCGTTCAATCTGGCAGCAGCATGGGATCTTCCGATCTGCTTCTTCATCGAGAACAACCAATATGCGGTCTCCACGCATGTCGCGGAAGCGACCGGTGAACCGCGATTGTCGGCACGCGGGCTCGGGTTCAACATTCCTAGTTGGAAGGTTGACGGTATGGACCCGCTTGCGGTCCACCTCGCGATGCAGGAGGCCCTCACCCACATGCGTTCGGGTAAGGGCCCCACGATCATCGAAGCGGATGTCTATCGCTTCTTTCACCAGAACGGCCCATTCCCGGGCAGCGCTTTCGGCTATCGCACGAAGGACGAAGAAAAGGCCTGGAAAAAGCGCGATCCGCTTCGCCTGCTCACCGATCAAGTGGTCCGTCGGAAGCTGCTGACGGAAGCCGACGTAGCCGAGGCGGTCGCGCAAGCCTCCCGAGTAATGCAGGAGATCGGTGGCGAGCTGCTGGAAACAGTGCCAGGGGGCAAGCCTGGCGAGGTCAGAATCAAGACATCGGAATGGCCGGACGTGAACTTCGTCGATGTCGGGATACGTGGTGATCTCAGTGAGTTCGAGGGTGTCCGATTCGTCGAGCCAGAGGAGTTCGGCGGCGAGATGGCCGATCGGAAGTTCATCGACGTCGTGGCGGAGGTGATGGACCGTCGCATGGACGCCGACAGCTCCATCGTCGTGATGGGTGAGGACATCCATCGCTTGAAGGGCGGAACGAACGGCGCTACAAAAGGATTGGCTGATCGATACCCGGGCAGAGTGCTCGGCACTCCGATCAGTGAGAATGCGTTCGCAGGCCTCGGTGGCGGAATCGCATTGGACGGACGGTACAAACCAGTCGTCGAATTCATGTACGCCGATTTCATGTGGGTGGCAGCCGACCAGATCTTCAATCAGATCGGCAAGGCGCGACATATGTTCGGAGGGGACAGCAACGTGCCCTTCGTATTGCGCAGCAAGGTCGCTATGGGGACCGGCTACGGCTCGCAACATTCCATGGACCCTGCCGGCGTGTTTGCAACTGCCCCGGGATGGCGCATCGTCGCACCGTCCACGCCGTACGACTACATCGGCTTGATGAACAGCGCTTTGCAATGCAACGACCCGGTGGTGGTCATCGAGCACGTAGACCTATATGGCACGAGCGGCCAGGCGCCGACCGATGACTACGACTACTTCCTGCCGGTCGGGAAGGCCGCAGTGCGTCGGCGCGGAAGCGATCTCACGATCATTTCCTACCTGTCGATGGTGGGGCATTGCCTCGAGGCAGTGGATGAAATCGGGACAGTCGATGCCGAGGTCATCGATCTCCGTTGGCTCGACCAAGCGAGTATCGACTGGGACACCATTGGCGAAAGCATCAGAAAGACCAACAACGTGGTCATCGCTGAGCAAGGAGCATACGGAACGTCGTACGGCGGCTGGCTCAGTGATGAAATCCAGCGCCGATTCTTCGATTGGCTTGATCAGCCCATCCAGCGAGTGACGGGGTCTGAGGCATCGCCGAGCATCAGCAAAGTGCTCGAACGTGCGGCAATTGCACAGACGGATGAAGTGGTCGAAGCGTTGAAGAGGATCACTCGATCGTGAAGCGACCGAACCGAACCCACTCACCCTCATCGGCAGAAATTCTCTAGGAGCAATCAACCGCCATGGCGACATTACTGCGCATGCCAGAGGTGGCAGCCGGAGCTACCACCGTAATCCTCTCCGAGTGGCCGCTTGCTGTCGATTCGGAATTCGATGTCGACGAACCGTTGGCCGTTCTCGAAACGGACAAAGCGACGGTTGAGATCGAGGCCGAGTCCGCGGGTGTACTTGTACACACATTCGTCGAACCAGGGACATCCGTCGAGGTCGGTGCACCGATCGCCGTCCTCGCTGATCGGGGCGAAATCGTGAAGGATATTGCGGCATTGCTGGCCGAGTTCGGGGTCCGTGATGCCCATGGGCGCTCTGCCAAGCCTGAAACATCCACTGCTGTAGGCGAACCCGACGGTTCGTCGTCTCCGACCGTGCTGGGCGAGAAAGTGGCCGATGAGGGGGCGCCGCGAATTTTCGCGAGTCCCTTGGCGCGACGCCTAGCGGAATCGGCAGGGCTGAACCTCGGTGACATCGTGGGATCGGGCCCGAACGGACGCGTCGTACGTAACGATGTCGATGCCGCAATAGCAGCAAAGACCGCTTCGGCACAGGCCGTCGCAGTGAAAGATGCTGGTGTGAAGGGCGCTGGTGTCAAAGGCCATGGCTCTGCCTTCACGGACACACCGCACACCAGACTTCGTCGTGCAATTGCTGCTCGGCTGACATCGAGTAAGCAGAGACAGCCCCATTTCTACATCTCTGGTTCTGCGCGGGTCGATGCGTTGCTGGAGGCGCGCAGGCAGCTCAACGAAGTCAGCGCTTCCAAGGTGTCGGTCAACGATCTGTTGATCAAAGCGATGGCGAAGGCGCATACGCTGGTGCCGGAGATGAACTCGATCTGGGTCGAAGACGCAGTGAGAACCTTTGCCGAGGTGGATATTTCGATCGCGATAGATTCCGATCGCGGGTTGCTTACTCCCGTTCTGCGCGGGGTCGACGCCATGTCCATTTCCGAAATTGCCAGCGCTACAAAAGATTTAGTAGCGAGAGCAGGTGCAGGGAAGATTCGGCAGGACGAACTCGAAGGTGGGTCGACGACGATCTCGAACCTCGGGATGTTCGGGGTCGAGGAATTTTCGGCCATAATCAACCCTCCTCAATCGTCGATTCTTGCAATTGGAGCAGCGACCGAGCAGCCCGTTGTCGTGGCGGGACGGCTGGAGGTCGGGACGGTCCTGCGAGTGATTCTCTCGGTTGATCATCGTCCGATCGACGGGGCGATCGCCGCGAAGTGGATGAAGCATTTCACCACAGTTCTCGAGAACCCGATCCAGATCTTCGGCTGAGCAGACATCGCGAGAAAGTGGGAGGCACAGGTATGAATTCACACTACGACGTGGTCGTACTCGGAGCTGGGCCCGGTGGCTACGTTGCGGCCATCAGGGCCGCGCACCTGGGGCTCTCCACTGCTGTGGTCGAGGAAAAGTACTGGGGTGGCGTATGTCTGAACGTCGGATGCATTCCGTCGAAGGCACTGCTACGGCACGCGGAGATTGCGCACCTGGTGACCGACGGAGCCTCGATGTTCGGAATCGAAGGTGTCACTTCGGTTGACTTCGGGGTTGCGTTCGACCGCAGTCGATCTGTTGCGGACGGCCGAACCAAGGGCGTCAATTACCTGATGAAGAAGAACGGTATTCGGCAGTACAACGGTCGCGGCGTATTTCGTGGACCGAATACCCTCGAGGTATCGGGTGGCGATTCCGCGACGATAACTTTCGACAACGTGATTATCGCCAGTGGAGCAGAGCCACGGCTACTTCCAGGCACGACTCGCAGCGACAATGTAGTCACGTATGAGGAGCAGATTCTCACTCGCGAGCTGCCGAAGAGCGTGGTCATCGCCGGTGCAGGAGCGATCGGTGTGGAATTCGCCTATGTCCTGAACAGTTTCGGAGTTGACGTCACGCTGGTCGAGTACGCAGAGCGGATCCTTCCGCTGGAAGATGCGGATGTATCTGCCGAACTGTCGAAGCGATACAAGAAATCCGGGATCACGATTCTGGTTTCCACTTCGGTGGAGGAGATCGTCGATTCGGGTGGACAGGTCAAGGTAGTAGTGAGGCAGGGTGGCGAGGCGCGAACGCTGCTCACGGACAAGGTGATCCAAGCGATCGGATTTGTTCCGCGGACCGACGGCTACGGCCTCGAGACGACAGGCGTCGAACTGACCGAGCGAGGAGCCGTGATGGTCGACGAGTACATGCGTACTTCAGTGCCCGGAATCTTCGCAATCGGCGACGTCACCGCACAGTTGATGCTCGCTCACGTCGCAGAGGCCCAGGGCGTGGTCGCGGCTGAGACGATTGCCTGCGTAGACACCGTCCCTGTCGACTACCCGATGATTCCCCGCGCAACTTTCTGCCAACCCCAAGTTGCCAGCTTCGGATGGACGGAGCAGCAAGCGAGGGACAAGGCCGGCACCATGGGCTGGGATGTCAAGGTGGCTACCTTTCCGTTCAGTGCCAACGGCAAGGCGCATGGTCTAGGGGACGCTGTCGGGTTCGTGAAGCTGATCAGCGACGATACGTACGGTGAGTTGCTCGGTGGACATCTGATCGGACCGGAAGTGACCGAGTTGTTGCCAGAGTTGACGCTCGCTCAGAAATTCGAACTGACAGTTGAAGACCTCGTACGCAACGTTCACGCTCACCCGACACTGAGTGAGGCGCTGCAGGAGGCTTTCCACGGGCTTGCCGGACACATGATCAATCTGTGAACGGACTGATGTTGAATTGGTCCGATAACCGAACCGAACGAGGAGTGGCAAGTGATAGGCGTCAAGGCAGACTCGCTCCCTGAGCCCCTGCGGGGAAACCCGGTGGCACAGATCGCCATGATTGTGCCTGATCTGGAATCGGCCGTTGCACTGTGGAGCGGCATTCTCGGCCGAGACGATTGGTCGATCTACACGTATGGGCCCGACAACGTTCCGGAGTTGAGCTACCGAGGTGAGGAAGGACGGTTCGGCATGCGCTTGGCTTTTGTCGGTGTCGGTCCCCAAATCGAGCTGATCGAACTCCTCGAGGGCCCCAGCTCGTACCACGAATGGCATTCGCGTCACGGTTTCGGATTGCACCATCTGGGTTTTGTCGTCCCGTCGATCAAGGACGCGATGATCGAAATGGCGGAACACGACCTCGATTTGATTCAGTCGGGGTACGGCTATGGGGCGAACGGGGACGGAGGTTTTGCGTACTACGACACTCAGGATTCGGTCGGCGCGATTGTCGAGCTCATCGAGGTTCCATCGATCCGACGACCATCCGAGGTTCTGTAGAAGCCGCGTCGATCAGCGCGGTGTAGACACGCTCCGGTTCTTCGGCGATGCGATTGAGTACGTACAGCCACCACTGTGTTCCGAAGATGACGTATTCGCGTGTGGTGAAGCCCGCTCCTCGGAGTGCGTCCAGTTGCTCGGTGCCGAGGCCGAGCAGCATCTCGAACTCGACGTGCTCGCCTCTGAGCTTCGAATCATGTTCGGCGCGTAGTGCTTCGAGGATGTCGCGGTCATGTGTCGCGATGGAGACCTGGTGACCCGAGTCGACGATTCGGGCTGCGTAGTCGAGATACGCGCTGCGCAGTTCGGCACTACCGCGTGGGTAGGCGACGGACTCGGCTTCGAGGAAGGCGCCCTTCACGAGACGGATGCGACCGGGTCGGTTCAGCAGAGCGGCGAGATCCTTTGCCGTGCGGTGCAGTCGGGCCTGAACGGTGATCCCCACGTGAGTGAAGCGCTCGGCCAGTCGCGCGTGCATGTCGAGAACCAGGTCGGTGCGATCGGAGGCTTCGGCGGAGATGATCAGCTCGGCACCTGCGCGTTCCGTGGTCTCGGCCAGGCGCACGACATTGCGAAAGCACTGCTCTGGATCGATCACCAAGCCGATGTGCGAGAGGTCGAACGACACGGTGCTGTCTACGCCCGACGTTCCGATCAGTTCCGCCAATTCCACGAACACATCGGTTTCGGCGTTCGCGAGTTCGGGATCCCGGACGCTTTCCCCGGTGTATTCGATGCTCGCCTTATGTCCTCGCGCGAAGATCGAGGGGAGTCGGTCGAAAGCGTCGTCGATGGTTTCGCCGCCGATGTAGCGAGCGGCGACTTTCCGTGCGAGTGCTGCCGTCGCAGCGTCCGCCATGGTGCGTTCTTTCAGGGATTCGTCGAGTGCGAGGCGGCGTAGGACGTCCGCGGCCTGGGCTTGTAGATCCGTGTTCACGGCTTCAGCGTATCCGGACGAGGTTGCGGGAATTATTCTACGCACCCTTGCGTTCGATCTATTGTCGATATATCGTCGATACGTCAAACAAACACAGACAGTCCAGGAGGACAACATGTACGCCCCACACAACAACCCAGAAATGCAAGAACGTCGCGAGCATGGCCGCCGAGGCCCGCATCGTGGACACGGTTTCCGTCGAGGATTCGAGGGCGAGCGACCCGAGGGTCGCTTCGAAGACCGAGCAGAAGGACGCCCCGAAGGCCGGCGCGGTCGACTTGACCAGCGCGGACACGGTCGGCCTCACTTCGGTGAAGCCGGCGCAGCGCTCCGTCCCGCGATGGGCCTACTCCGAGGTGCCGCTGTCGCGGTAGCCGCAGGTGGGACCGCCGAGCAGGTAGCCAAGGCCGAGGCAATTCTCGCCGAGGCACGCCGAGCACTGTTCGAGATGCTGGCGGAAAAGTCGGCTGACGCGCAGCAGGCTCACACAGAATCTACCGACACGCTGCCGGCAGAGTGATCACGGCGCTCAGGCGCCGACGGTGACTTCCTCGCTGTTCATGCCGGAAACGTGGCCGTCGGCGCCCTCTCGCCAGTACCCGACAACATTGTGCTTGTCGCGAGCAATTCCTCGAACTTCCCTCAGATGCTTACGAATGCGACGGCTTGTTGCGCTTTCGCACGCCACCCACGCGTAGATGTCGGCCGATTCGGATTCGGGAAACTCGACCTTCTCCACAGCCTCGAACAGTGCGCTCGGCGCCTTTCCGAGGCCACTCCCCACGAGCCACGTGTACGTGACGTCGCCGCGAGTGACAAATTCCTGTCGATCCTCTTCGGTTTCGACCTCGATGATCGCCTGTGCGACATCGCCCTTTCGAAGTTCTTCGACAATCCTGCCCAGTCCGGGGAGACCCGTGGCGTCTGCGACCAGCAGCTGCCAGCGAGGACCCGCCGGTGCTTGGTAGTGGGACCGCGAACTGTCCGACCAGAAGACGCCTAGTAGGTGACCTGGTTCGGCCCGCAGGGCCCAATCCGCTGCAATACCGCCAGGGTGCACGACGAAGTCGATGTCCAGACGTCGGCCGCCGTCGTGCACCTTGCGCACGGTGTAGTGCCGCCACGGTGGCTCGGTTCCGAGATCGGCCTTGCCGTAGTCGGGATTGTTGAAGTAGTCGTATTCTGCTTCTGTTTCACCGGGTTTCGGGAACGCGAGGTCGATGCGCTCGTCGCCTTGTCCGCCGGTCGGCCAGTGCCAGTCGCCTTCTGCCTCGATGCTGATTCGCCGCATGTGCGGGGTCAGGGACGTGACGGTGACAACGCGGGCGGGTTCGCAGAAAGACATGCCTCGACCCTATGGGTCCGGCGTGTCGAAGTGGAGACAGATGCTGTCGCAAGACGGACATCGAGCGCAGCTGAAAACGCCAGCGTATGCCCCGGGGCATGATTCTTCCCCGGTGCACACGCTGGCCTTTTCAGTTATGTCGGTTCACGCCGCTGTCGGTGGGCTGTTCCCGCCGATCGGCTGTTGATACGGATCAACCGACATCGGTGGATAGAACACCGATTTCCGATCCGGGCCGATCTCCACCCGCCATTCCGTGTGGTGCAGCGTCCGGTGGTGATGACCGCACAACAAGATCAGATTGTCGAGATCCGTTGGGCCGCCATCGTTCCAGTGAACAATATGGTGGGCATCGCACCACCCCGACGGAGTTCCGCACCCGGGAAACGCACACCCGCCATCACGAACCGCCAACGCTCGCCGCTGCGGCACCGTCGCCGTTCTCGCTTCTTTGCCGCAGTCGAGCGGAACACCATTCTCATCCAACAAGATCCGCGTCACGGTGCAGTCGCACGCCAACATCCGTGCGGTGTCGATACTGATCGGGCCCACCCAATCCGTCCACGCAAACCCCAGTTCCTGAGTCGACGGCAAGAGGTCCTTCAAGGCTTTGAGGTCGGTCATGTCTTTCGCGGACGCGGTGACCGTGATGTGCGGTTTCACCCCGCCTTCGATCGGACCCAACCCCGCCCGCTCGTACCGCCGCAGTAGTTCGCAAAACCCGTCCGCCCGCCGTAGCGCCGGCGTGCGGGTGTCCTTGACGCCGTCTTTCTCCGGTGTCGGAGCCGACAGACTCGACAACAACGTGATCAGACGGGCCCCGTTCACAGCATCCAGATCACCCTTCACCGACACGCGCCCGTACAGGCCTTTCGACGCGTAGAACTCGTTACGTTCGGAATCCTCACCGACCGGAACACCGTCCTCGCGCTTGCCGTACTGCTTCTCGATCCGGCGGATCGCCGCCCGCACCGCATCACAATCAGCAATGTTCTTCGACGCCAGGCCAAGCAGAATCCCGCGGGCCTTGTCCACATCCGCCGGCGTCATGTTCTTCGGCGGATGCTGACAGAACGACGCAACCTGACGGGCTTTCAACGCATCCACGTCACCGCGGTGAAACGCATCGCCGACAACAGGTTCGAGCATCAGCAACCGCGCCAACCCGACCAGCAGACTGCACTCACCGATCTCCAAATTCGTCGACCCGTGCAACCACTGCGCGATCGCCCGAAAACCCTTCCCACCGAGAACCTCCCGGGAAAACATCTCCACGATCAGCAACACCAACCGCGACTGCAACTCGTGCCGGACACGCACCAGATCGAGAACCTCACTCTTGAGGCCCTCACCATCCAGCTGCCACGCTTCCCGACTGTCCATGCCCAAAGTCTAATCGAACAAAGTTTCGAACACAATAGAATTGCGAGCGAAAATTGCTGCTGTCCAGCTACTTTCGACAATTCGGGCAAATGTCAGATCGAACCCAGCTCCCGCGCACGAGCTACCGCCGACGTCCGCGACTTCACTCCCAACTTGCCGAAGATGTGAACCAGATGCGATTTGACCGTGGTCTCACTCAGGAACAGTTCTTTGCCGATCTCTCGGTTGGAGCGACCCGCCGCCACCAACTTCAGAACTTCGATTTCCCTTGGGCTGAGGCTGGTTTCGGGTTTGCGTACCCGAGTCATGAGCTTCGACGCGATGGCGGGGGAGAGAACGCTGTCCCCGCTCGCAGCGGCACGGACGGCTGACAGCAACTCGACCGGTGGTGTGTCCTTGAGTAAGTACCCGCTGGCCCCGGCCTCGACAGCGCTCAAGATGTCTGCATCCGTGTCGTAGTTGGTCACGACGAGTACGTGCGGCGGATTCGGCAGCGCGCACACCGCGCGGGTGGCGTCGACGCCCGTCTTCCCGGGGCCGAATCGCAGGTCCATGAGCACGAGGTCGACCGGCGTGGTGGCGCAGAAGGCTATGGCTTCCTCGGCGGTGCCCGCTTCGCCGACTACCTCGATGTCGGCTTCGCTTTCGAGCAGCGCTCGTAACCCGGCGCGCACGATCGCGTGATCGTCGGCGAGCAGCAGGCGGATCACGGTTCGCCGACTTCGAGAGGAAACGTCACTGCGACGGCCGTGTGTCCCGGCTCGGACTCGATGGAGAAAGTCCCGCCCTGCAGTTCGACGCGTCGGCGAATTGCATTGAGGCCGAAAGATTCCGCCGGGCCACGTTCGAGAACTGCCACGTCGAAACCGTGACCGTTGTCGACCACGTCGAGGCTGACGGTGTCATCGGAATAGGTCAGTGTCACAGCCATTCTGGTTGCATCGGCATGGCGGAGAACATTGGACACCGCGCCCTGAGCGATGCGTACCAATGTTGCTTCGAGGGGCATCGGCAGCCGCACTGCCTCGCCTTCGACCACGGAGCGCGCTTCCAGTTCAGGACTGCTCGCGCGTTCGCAGATTCGACGAAGCGCGTCGGCGAGCGACTGACCGTCCAAGGCCGCGGGCGTCAATTCGGCTATGAGTTGGCGGGTTTCGGCAAGACTGTCCGCGGCAGTTTCCCGTGCGAGGCTGATCTGACGGATGGCCGGGCTGTCCGGATCGGCGCGTTCGGCAGCGTGAAGGAGCATCTGGATGCTCGAAAGTCCCTGGGCCACGGTGTCGTGAATCTCGGCGGCGAGTCTTTCACGTTCCGCGAATTTTCCGGCATCGCGAGACGTCGACGCCAATTCTTCACGAGTATTCATCAACTCGTCGATGAGACGACCGCGCTCGGCTGCCTCGCGGTACAGAGCTTGATATCCGAGACCGATAGCAACGGCTACGGCGGCGCCGATGATCGGGCCGACGGCGCCGGCCACCGTCCACCCGCGATGCAATCCGGTGCCGATCACGGCGACAGCCGTTGCCGCGGTGACGGCGAGAAGACTCCAGGGGCGTCGCAGAATATGGAGATAGAGGAAGAAGAGTCCGAACGCGAGGTAGGCGGCGTCGGCGGATACCGCCATCGTCGCGATCCAGACGAGGGTCAGCACGGCCAGCCACCAGCGGGCAGCGTTGCCGCGCAGCCTTTTGGCGACCCCGAAAAGATAGACGGCAACGAAGATCACGGCCAACGCGATGATTGTTGCGGTCAGGTCGGATTCGTCGATCAGCGCTCGAAGAAACACCACACCGGCCAGCGCCATGACAAGGACATGCAGGCCCAGTTGTAGGCCGGCGAAGACAGGCGTGAGCGGCGATCGGTGCATCTCGCCCAGCTTAGCGAGGTTCGGGCCTGGTTCATCCATCAAAAGTTGTAAACCGGGATGGTTCTTTCGAGCGCTGGAATGTCGATCCGAGGTGCGATGGAAAGAGTCTGCATCCGCGAGAGCGTAGAGGCAAGCACAGGAAAGGAATTCACAGTGTTTGTCGCAATGAGGGACTTACGGGCAGCGCGAGGTCGTTTCGCGCTGATCTCCGTCGTGGTTCTGTTGGTTGCACTTCTGGTCAGTTTTCTCAGCGGGTTGACTGCAGGACTTCGCCATCAGAACGTGTCGGCCATCGAGGCCATGAATGCCGACACGGTGGTGTTCGCCGACACCGGAGCCGGGGCGTCGTTCGACGAGTCGGCGCTCACGCAGGACCAGGTCAACGCTTGGACCTCCACGTCGAAGGACGTCGATCCCATCGGAATCGGTCGCGGGAAAGCGGGATTGGCCGACGGAAATCAGAAGTCGGTGGCCCTGTTCGGCGCTGATGGCGGTTTCGGTGACGTGACGCCGTCGGCGTCAGGCACTGTGGTGTTGAGCGAAGGTGCCGCCCGCGAACTGGGGGCGGGCGCCGGCGATCAGGTGAGCGTCGGTACGAAGCAGTTCACCGTCAGCGCCGTTCGCGGTGACGACTGGTACAGCCATTCGCCCGTCGTCTGGATGACGCTCGACGACTGGCAGGCGGCCAATCCACGCGGCGGAGTTGCGACAGTACTGGCTGTCACCGGAGCCTCTGACGCTTCCGCAACGGACAAGGCGGCTGCGACGACGTCGACGACGGTCAGCGGTTCGCTCGACGCGATCGGTTCGTACAAGTCGGAGAACGGGTCGTTGACGTTGATGACGCTCATGTTGTTCGCGATCTCAGCCCTGGTGATCGGTGCGTTCTTCACGGTGTGGACGATCCAGCGAACTCCGGACATCGCGACGCTGAAAGCGCTCGGTGCGACTACCGGTTCGCTGGTGCGCGACGCACTGGGTCAGGCGCTCATCGTTCTGATTGCCGGTGTCACCGTCGGAATCGGGCTGACGGCCGTGGCCGGATCGCTGATCGGTGACGCCATGCCGTTTGTCCTGGACGCATCCACCACCGTCGTACCTGCCGTGGCATTGATCGGGCTCGGTCTGCTCGGCGCGGCCTTTGCACTTCGATTCCTCTCGACCACCGATCCACTCACAGCATTGGGGAGCGCACGATGACCATGACAACCGGCACCACAGTTCTCGACATCCAGAACGTCGATCTGACGTTTCCCGATGGGCAATCGCGGGTGACGGCGCTGGACGACGTGTCTCTGCGACTGCACCGCGGCGAGATCGCCGCGATCACCGGGCCTTCGGGTTCGGGCAAGTCCAGCCTGTTGGCGGTGGCGTCGACGCTGATCCGTCCGGATTCCGGGCACGTCTATCTCCGGACGCCGGAAGGCAGCACCGACATCGCTGCGCTGAGTCGGCGGGCGGCGTCGGAGCTGCGACGCTCGTCGATCGGCATCGTCTTCCAACAGTCGAACCTCGTGTCTTCGCTGACTGCACTGGAGCAGCTCGAGGTGATGGCGCATCTGGGGCAGTCCGTGTTCACGTCACGGGCCCGTCGCAAGGCCGTGAAATCAAAAGCGATGGATTTGCTGGACGCTGTCGGGCTCGCGGATCAGAGCGGAAAACGGCCGTCCCAGCTGTCGGGAGGGCAGCGACAGCGCGTCAATCTCGCGCGAGCATTGATGAACGATCCGCAGCTTCTCGTGGTCGACGAGCCCACGAGTGCGCTCGATCAGGAGCGCGGTGCCGCTGTCATGGATCTGATCATCGGGGTGGTGCGGGAACGCGAGGCGGCAACCCTTCTCGTGACACACGACCGAAGTCACCTGTCTCGGATGGATACTGTCTATCGTGTTGTTGACGGTTCCTTGGCGGAGGATCAGGAGGCGCTCGCGGCGTGACTCAGGCGGGCACGATTCGGGCATTCGTCACTGCATCCGGGCGGGAAGTCAACCCGCGATTTGCTGGGCAGTTAGACTGTTGTCGACTCGGGCAACTTGAGAGGACGTGTTATGGAACGCCGCCGCAACGTTGCGCAGCCGCCACAATCGCCGATTGCGGATCTGGAGCAGATGCCTGCCCTGATTCTCCTCGACAGGCTTCCGGTGCCGGTCATGGCCGTTCACCGCGATGGCAGCATCGTTTTTGCCAACCCGTCTTTCGCTGACATGCTGGGATATCCCAAGAAGGCCGTCTCGGCGTTGCGTTTGCAGGACATCCTCTACGACAAGGATGCCGACGACGTCAGTGCAGAGCAGGCTCATCGTGAACTGAGTTCCGAGCCGGGCTCGGTCAAGGAGTTCGTGCACTCCGACTCCACGTTGGTGCGCGCGACGGTCAGTCAGTCTCTGCTCCGACGGGACGACGACACGATCACCCTTGCCGTCCTCCACGATCTGACGGAGCGCCTGTGGAACAACCCACGGCACATCGACGACAAGCCCACCAAGTAATCCCAGCTACTTCCGGGATTTGACGGTTCGGTCCAGGCCGAGGGTGGCGGCAAGGGTGTTGACCACCCATTCTTCGTACTGTTGGCCGGTCCAACCCGCGCCGACCACGAGGTCTGTATAGGTCTCGGGACTGAGCAGCGTGAGTGCGACGTTCACGGCTGTTTCGAGGTCGACGGTTGGCGCTTTTTCGACGATGCCGACCATCAGATGTTCCTGCACCGTGCGTCGCTGAGTGCGGTTGATTTGCCACAGGCGGGCGGCGTCCTCGTCGGCGGAAGCGGCAGCCCGCAGCGCCAACAGGATGTCTGCGGTGCGCTCCAGAATGAGCCGTCCGTGGTGAACCTGAATCCGGAGTTGCCCGAGTGGATGTGGGGCGCCGAGTGCTGCCGCCACCCACGGACGGTCGAGAGTTGCCGTCTTTTCCTCGTCGCCCGCAACGGCCACGTCGAGCAGTGCTGACAGCACGCTCGGCTTGTTGCCGAACACAAAATAGACACTCTGCACCGACACGCCCGCCGCCGCGGCAAGCTGCTTGATCGTGGCGGCCGCGTAGCCGGGATCGACAAAAACCTCACGCGCTGCCTCGATGATCTTGCGCCGCGCCGACGTGTCTTCCCGAAGAACCTCAGTCATGATTAGAGTCTAACTCTAGAGTCGAACTCTAGCGACTCGGGAGGCGAAGTAATGACGAAGGTTCTTGTACTCGGTGGCTACGGTGCCGTCGGGATTCCCCTGATGAAACAACTCGCGAAGGTCCCCGAAATCTCCGCGTACTCCGCCGGCCGTGACCCTGCCCGCGCGGACGTCGTCGTTGATCTTAAAGAACCAGGCGCGTATTCGACTGTGGTTCGAGACTTCGATGTCGTGGTGAATGCGTCGGGTTTCGAGGATGTTCGCCTGGCCGACGAAGCGGTACGCGGTGGGGCGGCATTCGTCGACATCACGGCGACCTCGAGCTACTGCGAAGAATTGGAAGCGGTCGACGGACCCGTTCTCATGGGCGTCGGGTTGGCGCCGGGATTGACCAGTGTCCTTGCAACCGAGGCGCATCGACTCGGCGACGGACCCGTGGACATCCTGATCGGCCTCGGCGGTGGAGAACTACACGGGCCGGCCGCAACGGCGTGGACGTACGGGATGTTGGGCACGAGGTTTCCTGATCCCGACGGACGATCGGTCCGCAACTACACCGGGATGAAGACGTTTCGAATACCGGCCGATGCGACCGGCTACCGCACCGGTCCTGCTGTGCGGGCCGACTTTTCGGACCAGCATGCGTTGACACGAGACCTCGGTGTTCCGGTCAGGACGTACCTGCGATTGGACACGTCCACCGCGACGCTCGGACTTGCGGCCATGACGTGGGCACCCGCGCTACAGAAGGTCGTGCCGAAGAAGCTGTGGGGCTCGGATCGTTGGGTAGCGATGGCCCGAGCGGATACCGGCCCGGCGCTGTGGGTTTCGGGGCGTAGCCAGTCGGTCGCGACGGCAGCTATCGCCGCGCGCGCCGTGCAGGTGATTCGGGATGCCGCGATCTCGAAGCCGACGTGGTTCCACGCGGTGGAAACCACCGAGTCGTTGCAAGCGGCGGTTCCCGAACTGTCAGTGCGGCAATGGGATGGTGCGAGCCGATCGTCCGGCAAGACTGTCCACTAGTCGGGGCGAGCCGAGAAACGGCAATCCGGCGGCCGCATTGGTGAGACAACCGGGTACGACGACGCGGACGACGTGCAGGCCGGCGTGGAGAACATCAGTTGTGGTGAGATCGACCCATGCCGGCCGGAAACCGGCTGCCGTCAGAGCGCTTTCGGTGCCGGCGGCTGATGTCAGAGAGTCGAGTCCCACCTCGCCGACGACGGCACCGACCAGCTCACTCTCGAATCGTGCTTGGATCTTCGGGTCCAGGTGAAGTTGCAGGTGGCATCCGTAGTCCATCACGTCGGCAAAATCCGATCGGTAGGCGCCTGCATAGCTTCGGTCAGCTCGCCAAGGCGCAAGCGGACTGGTCGGGGAGGCCGCGGCTCGACCGATGCCGCTCTCCGGGTTGTCGTAGTCGGCGGAAAGCAGCTGCAGCTGAAGCGCTTCGCCGAGTGACTTGAACGCAGCCGTCTGCGCTTCTTCGTGGCAGGCGGTACCGATGGTCGAGTATCCGGTGAGTGCGTCGTGGACGAGGGCGCCGAGCACCGGGATCCCGAAATCGCTGTCGAATGACAACCACCTGGTCGAGAGGGTGCCGTGATTCCCCAGTCGACGAAGCACCTCAGGAATGCCGGTGACGATCCGAACGCCGCGTCTTCCGGTCCAGGACAACGTCATCGCGTCGCGCTCGACTATCTCGCGCAGTGCATTCCGTATCGCGAATTCCGTCGTGGGACCGGCGGCGAGACCCGCCTGAGCTACTGGAGAGATCGCCGGACCCGTCCGGGCGACGAAATGAGGATACGAACCCCAGACGAGTTCGGCCGGTATCCAGACATCCGAACCCGTGATCAGGTCGGCTCCGCGAGTCCAGTCCATCTCCAGATCGTCGGTTGGTTCGACGAACGGGAACTGTGGCCGCGCGTACTGGGCAGCGTCGAAACGCGCGAGTTGTGACAGCTCGATGCTTGCTCCGATCAACGCTTCGGCGGACCCGCGGACGATCGGTTTGGCGACGATGTTGCCGCAATATCGTTCCACCGCTTCGCCTATCGCAGCTGCGGTAGGCCGCGCACGGTTGCCCAGATCGAAGCAATATCCGGCGCCCGCCGAGTCGCTGGACCAGGGCGAAAAGCGCGCCGAATCGCAGACATACGAGTGAATCAGCTTGAACTCGGGCGGAAAGTGCAGGGGAACAACGGCGTCGACCAGCTCTCGAATGATCCCAGTTCGGCGGTCGACGAGCAAAGTTCTCATGCGAGGGGGACCGGCAGATGCAGATGGGTGGTGGATGCGCTGGTCAATCTGCTACCTCCAAGAAGGGGAAAAGCTGCCGGCGCATTGTTGTAGAGGCCGGGAGACAGGACGCGGACGACGTGCAACCCGGCAATCGAGATGTCGCGAGTGGTGAGATCGACGGAAAGCGGCTGGTGTCCTCGGGACGTCAGGAGAGCAATCAGAGAAGTCAGATTCAGCGGCGCCTCGTCGGGAATCTCTGATACCGAGCGTGTTTCGGTGTAGTCGAAGAGATGCTCTTCCGCTGCCCCAGCCATCACGGGATCGAGATACAGCTGGGCGACGGTCGGCAGATCGACGACGTCCTTCCACTGCGCATCGAATTCGTCTCGGTAACGACGGTCGGCCCGAAAGGGTTTGTACAGGTGCGCCGGCAGCGTTCCGTCCGCCACGCTGCGCCAGGTCGGCCCGTCGGGGTCGGCGAGGTCGATCGTGATGGCAAGTACGGCGTACGCCTCGACAAGCGCCTTCGAGACTGCCGCCTCCACCGTTGGTCGACAAGCTGTGCCCAGCGCGACCAATCCACGTCGGTCATCCCGGATCCACACTGCGGCGACGGGAATGCCGAAGGGGGAGGGAAGCAGAAGCACTCGAACGCTCCGAGTGTCGCTCTCCAGATCCCCGAGTTGGCGGTGCACAGGTAACCGCTCCCAGTCGGCGAGTTCGATTGCCGGCTGTGACCGGTCCCCGCACCACCACAGCGCGGTGGCATCGCGTTCGAGAAGTTCCAGCAGAGCTGACATCTCGGCCTCGGCGCGTGAGCGTCCCGCGGCGATTCCGGCGTACTGCAACGACGCGATCGGTGGTTCGCCGCGACGGGTGCCGGTGTGGTACCCGAGATAGGTCAGGGTGGCTGGCACATAGGTGGGCACTTTTTCGTCCATGGTGTGACCGAGTACCCAGCGAATGTTCAGATCAGAGGTGAAGGGAACAAAGGGGAATCCGGGCAGGCGGTACTGATCCTCGCTGTACAACGCAAATTTCGCCGGATCGACGACCCGTGAGCCTGCCAGTTCCAGCGCTGACGCACTGCTGCGGATCAGATCTTCGGGGACCACGTTGCCGCAATATCTTTCGACAGCCTCACCGGTTGCCGCCCCGCGGGCCGCTGCGTCGTTGCGTATCGAAGCCCCGAATCCGTAAGGGTCCGCGCGAAACAGTGAACCGCTGCCGCCGAAGTTTCTGGTGTCGGCCACCCTCGCGGCCCAACCGACCCAGCCCGTCGGCATGTCCGAGCGAATGTGTGGTTCCAGTGAGGTCAGCACGCCGCTTCGGGCGTCGACCAGCAATTCATCCACCGGCAGTTCCTCCGAGCATCGGCAGGGTCAACGACCCGGAAAATGATTGGTGCAGTGCGGTACTGCGTGTTCCTCGATAGCGATCACCGTCTCCGAGATTGCGTGCGAGCCGTGGGAAGTCCGAGCCGGCGATCCGCAGCGTCAAGACATCACCCGCGCGCACAGTGTGCAACACGGGATCCAGATCGATTGTCACCATCGTCGGCTGCAGGCTGACACCCGCGCCACGAGCGATCGATCTCGTGACTCCAGTGGGATCGACGACGCTCAGTTCGGCGATCCAATCGGCTTCGCCCTGGGGTGAATGTACTTTCAGCTCCACCGAGGGTGTTCCGGAGAGTACGGAGTCGTGCTTGATATCGAAAGTCCATACAACACAGTTGTTTCGGTCCCCTGAGGCTTCATACAGGAAGCTGTGGGCTGCGTCCTTCCGATCTGGTTCGAGACGAATCCGGTTCGCACCCGTGACATACGGTTCGGTCGACCATTCGCCGGCACCCCGGTCGAATACCCGATTGATGGTCACGGGCCGCGCCGAGAATATCGATTCCATCCACTCGACCTGAAGGCGGCCGAAACTTGTCTCGCCGACCCTTCCCGGGCGGAGGTCGTGCGCCCAGGGACCCACGATCAAACTTTGCGGCCCCCGCCACACGGATGCGAAGTGCCGCAGTGTCTCCCGAACCATCGCATCGTCCCAACCGCCGATGTGCAGCCCGGCGACGTCGAGTTCGGAGAGTTCGTCCGCGGACACCAGATCATCGCCACCGAAGTCTTCGCGCTCACGAGCGCGACGGATCGGCGTCAACCAGCCCGGTGAATCGGAGGTCAGGCCAACCTCCTCGATCATCGACTGCACCGGGAGATGTTCCAGCAAAGACGAATCCGAGCGCATCAGGGCAGGGATGAAACCCTCACGAGAGGAAGACGAATCTCCGTGCTCGCCCCACCACGCCAGATGCTCGGCGAGGAGAAGTATCCCCGAGGGATCACGTTTGACGCGGTCGCTTCCGATGGTCGGCACTTTGGAGACGACGCCGCGAGCACGAAATGCCCGATCGGCGCTGTTGGTCTCGGCAGCAAACGCCCACGCAGTTCCTGCCGCATACGAAGCCCCGCTCGCGATGACGCACTCCGGTGTCCACGGCTGATCCTGCAGCCACTCGGCAAGGGCGGCACCGTCCTCGCGCTCGTGGACGTAGGGTTCCCAAGATCCGGTGGAATCGTGCCGTCCACGTACGTCCTGACAGATGAATGCAATTCCTCGCGATCGCCATTCGAGCCCCTCGGCCAGATGCCACCCGCGTCCGTACGGGGTGCGGATCACGATCAGTCCCCGAGGTGAAGAATCTGGGAGAAGCACATCCGTAGCCAGCGAAGAGCCGTCTGCCGCCGGGATCTTCACTCCGAGTGAGATCACCGGAGCGTCGGCGAAGGCTCGAGAACGCCGCCCGGCAGAGGTAGCACGGGATGGCGAGTCATCATGAGGGTTCGTGGATTCATCCGGATCTGGTGGTGAAGGTGTGATGGCGGTGCGCCGTAAGAACTAGCCACGACGTCCGAACATGCAAGTGCACTGACCATTGCGGCTGCGGTGGGTGAAAGTCCAAGCGGACGACGTTCGCTGTCGGCGAGGTGGTTCCACAGAGCCAGCAGGTGATCAGGTACACGTGACGCGGCTAGCCGCCGACCGCAGACGTCCCGGTAGCTCGCGCTGTCGATGCCGTCGAAGAAGGGACCGATGCAGATCTCACCCAGCTCCGCGTGGACGCGTTGCCACGGAGTTCGGCTGTGGCGGCACCAGGTATCGAGTTCCGACCACGCGTCGTGAGGAGGAGCGTCGGCAACCGACAGTACGAGGTCCGACGACGCAACGTCGTCTTCGATTGGCGCAGTAGTGGATACGACCTCGAGATGCGGAAGAGCCTTGGAGAGCAGGGCGATGCAAGCATCGGCAACGGGCCCGATCCCGTCCATCAGCACACGCTGTGGGCGCGGAATCTCCGGCGCTTGACCCGGAACAACCAGCACGCCGCGAGAGACGAGGGCGTCGGCGATCTCGATAGCTCCCGGGCCGAGCACCGAACCAGAGCGCCTGAGAAAGTTGTCGAGTTCCGCGAGGTCTTCGGCCGGCGCGCCGATCGTGACCGCGTTCTCGTCCGGTGTCAGGTAATGCCAAGTGCCGTCCGGGGTCGGATACAGCTGGTGTCCGTCGGCGAGGGCGTACACGGATCTCCTTGTCGGTGCCCGCACCCGACGAGTCGGATGCGGGCGGGGTCATCGGCAGATCAGACTGTCGAAACAGTCTGGATCAGGGGAGGTTTCAGCTCTGGAAGCTGAACGGGTTGTCGACGAGGGCGTTGGTGCCCACACCCTGCAGGGCGTGTGCGGACGTTGCCTCGGCAACCGGCTCGAAGGTGAACGGGTTGTCGACGAGAGCGTTGGTGCCGACGCCCTGGAGTGCATTGGCCGGAGCCGAGTTGGAGACGCTGTCGAACGAAATGTTGCTCATTGTCATCCCTTCCGTAATGGAAACCATTTCCATTACGATGCTACCGTACGAAAGATCGCCACGGAGAGCAACAGGTACAAGAGAGTGCATACATGAGCGAGACCCCGACGACGGGATCCGTCGAAGCGCAACCACATGTCTTTCGGGACAGATCGTTTCGATTGTTCTTCACGGCTCGTACGATTGCCGTAGCCGGTGCGGCGGTCACCGGAGTGGCCATGCCGATCCTGGTGTTCGACATCAGCCGGTCTCCGTTTCTCACCTCGCTCGCGGCTGCGGGGACGGTTCTGCCGTATCTCGTGTTCGGCTTGTTCGCCGGCGCCGTGGCAGACCGAGTCAACCGACGGACGGTCATCCTGTGTGCGCAGGCCGTTGCTGCACTTGCCTTGGCGAGTATTCCGGCAGCGCAGGCACTCGGCGTATTGACGGCGTGGCATGCCGTCGGCGTATCGATGTGCATCGGAACGTGTTTCGTGTGGTTCGACGCCGCTGCTTTCGGAGCGCTGCCTGCTCTGGTCGGTCGGCAGAGGATACCGGCGGCCAACAGTGCGCTGTGGACGTCCAGCACGCTGATCGATGTTGTCTTTCCGGCGATAGCCGGCGTGCTCGTGGCCTCGATCGGCCCGGCCTACGCATTGGGTGCTGATGCACTGGCTTACGTACTGGCCGGGCTGGCCATGGCCTCGATCGGAGCCTCGTTTTCGATTACTCCTGCGGCGCCGAAGAAGTCGGGAACCGGAATTGCGCGTGACATACGCGAAGGCCTCAACTTCCTCTGGCAGTCGCCGCTTCTGCGGGCCTTGACCGGCGTCGGCTTCGTCAATTCGCTGACGCAGGGTGCGGTTACGGCTCTCCTCGTGGTGTACGCGTCCGAGAGGCTGGGGATTGCGACGTCGAGTCCGATGATCGGTGCCGTGTGGACGGCCGTCTCCGTGGGTGGAGTGGTCGGCGCACTCGTGCTTCCACGGCTACCGGCGCGGTGGCCGGTCGGGGCGATCACGGTCGGGGCGCTGACCATGGGCCCGGTGGTGCTGTTCGTCGTTGCGACAACCGGCAATACCGGCGCCGCGATCACGGCGCTCGTCGTCTACTCCGGCTGTGCGACCGTCACCATCCTCAATGGCATCGGTGCACGTCAGCGCCTGACTCCGGATCGTCTGCAGGGGCGCGTGAACACCACGGCGAGGATGGTCGCCTGGGGTGGTTCGCCGGTCGGCGCCTTGATTGCCGGGGCAATCGCAGGACGCTGGGACATCGGCACTGCCTACCTCGTTGCGTGCATCTTTGCGCTGGTCGGGGCGCTCTTCGCGTGGGCGAGCGCGCTGCGGACCGACCCTTACTCGCACAGATGAGCATGTGACTATTAATGAAAACGACTGTCGTTATGGTTAGATCCACCTGTTCATGACTGCGAACCCCACCTACTCAGGAGTGCGATGACGCTGACCAGCGAGGCAGCACGACGAGTGCCGTCGCGTCCACATCCCGTCGGCGAGCGCGGGTACGTCCCGTTTCTGTTGGCCACGGCGGTTGTGCTTGTCGCGGTCTCCACCGTCGCGGTGTGGTCGGGTGCCGCGTCGGTGTCCTTTGCCGACGTGTTCGCGGTGTTGTACGCGCACGCCGGTGGTCCGCCGGTCGACCCGCTGCTCGATCGGATCGTGTGGGGATTGCGGGTACCGCGCATTCTGGTTGCGGCATTGGCGGGCGCCGGATTGTCGTTGGCCGGCGCCGTGCTGCAAGCGTTGGTGCGCAACCCGATTGCCGATCCGTACATTCTGGGCGTGGGTTCCGGAGCATCCTTCGGTGCAGTACTGATCATGACGACCGGCATCGGCACCGGCCTGTCGATCGGTGTTCCGGTGGCAGCCTTCCTGGGGGCCATGGTCTCCCTGATCGCGGTTCTCGTACTGGGTCGGCGAGAGGGAATGCTCGTCCCGCTGCGCATGGTCCTGGCCGGAGTTGCCATCGGCTATCTGCTCTCGGCTGCAACAAGTTTTGTGCAGTTGCGCGCCGATCCGAGTCAGCTTTCGGGAGTGCTCTTCTGGTTGCTGGGCTCGGTGAGCGGGGCCAGTTGGTCGGATCTCGGTGTGCCCGCCGCGGTGATCACCGTCTGTGCGGCAATTCTGTTGACACAATCGCGCCAACTCAACGCGTTGGCCATGGGAGACGAGAGCGCGCAATCGGTCGGCGTGGACGTGCGCCGTACCAGGTTGCTACTACTGGTGATCGCGTCGTTGCTGACCGCGGTTGTTGTATCCGTCGCCGGGGGAATCGGTTTCGTGGGGCTGCTCGTGCCGCACGCCGTACGACTTCTGGTCGGTTCCGATCACGGCAAGCTGCTCCCCGCGACCGCGTTGGTTGGTGCCACCTTCCTGGTGATCGTCGATCTTGCGGCTCGGATGTTGGATGCGCCCAACGAATTACCACTCGGGATCATCACCGCCGGATTGGGTGCACCGTTCTTCCTCTGGTTGCTTCGACGGGACGGCGGTGCGCAGTCATGAGATTGTCGGCCAGCGGAATTCACGTCGTTCGGGGCGGACGCCTCGTGGTTTCGGGTGTAGACCTCGAAGCGCCCGAGGGAAGCGTGGTCGGACTCGTCGGACCGAACGGCAGTGGAAAGTCCTCCCTCCTGCGCGCGTTGTATCGCTCGATGAAGCCGCGAAGCGGAATCGTGAAGGTGGACGAGGTGAATGTTTGGGACGATCTCTCGCCTCGATCGGCAGCACGCATCATCGGTGTTGTGGGGCAGGAGCATTCATCCGATTTCTCGTTCAGCGTCCGCGAGGTGGTTGCAACGGGTCGAACGCCGCATCACAGCGCGTTCTCTCGACTCGGCGAGATCGACCGAGACATCGTCAGCGCCGCACTGATGCGAACCGGCATGCAGGGCTTTGGATCACGTCTCTTCGCCGAACTGTCCGGCGGAGAAAAGCAGCGTGTGATGTTGGCCCGGGCGATCGCTCAACAACCGTCGGTGCTGGTCCTGGACGAGCCCACCAACCACCTCGACATCCGTGCTCAACTCGAATTGATGGAATTGGTCGCCGAACTCGGTACCACGACGATTGTCGCGATCCATGAACTCGCCTTGGCCGCAGCGTATTGCGAATACGTCTGTCTGCTCTCCGGCGGGGTAGTTGTCGCGACAGGACCAACGGCCGAGGTCCTCACCGAGGACCTGCTGTCCGAAGTATTCGGGGTTCAGGTGCATCTCGGCACTCATCCGTTGACCGGGCGCCCCCTGCTCTCGTTCGCCCCTCCGCTCCTACACACGAAAGAAGCAGTGTCTTGAAATCCTCGATACGTACTGCCGCGCTGTTGTGCTCGGCCGTTACCGCCACCGCAGTACTGACCGCATGCGGAAACTCCACGGCGGATTCGGCGGCGTCGTCGTCCGAGAAGATCACCGTCACCAATTGTGATCGCGAGGTCACGGTGCCCAAGACGGCGGAGCGGATTGTCTCGCTGTATCCGTCGATGACGGAACTTCTCATTCAGCTCGGCGCCGCCGACCGCATTGTCGGACAATCGAATACCGACCTCTCTCCTCCCAGCCCCGAACTCGCTGATCAGTTCGCGGCCGTGCCGGTACTGAGCACCGGAGTTCCCGCGAAAGAAGCATTGCTCGACGCCCGTCCGGATCTGATCGTCTCCGACGGGGAATACTGGTTCGACGGTGACCGATTGCAGACCATGGACGAATTGCGTGACCTCGGCATCCCGATCTTCGTGAACAGCGGCTACTGCCACAAGGCCGTCACCGAGGGGCGGATCGACGACGTCTGGTCCGACCTCGACGGTCTCGGCGCCTTGACCGGAACAAGTGAGGCGGCAGCAACCCTCCTGGCCGACGGCAAGAAGTCCCTCGCAGCAACCGAGGCATCTGTCGCCGGGCAGGAGCCGGTTCCCACTGTGATGGTTCAGGTTTCGGAGGGACAGTCCTATGCTCTGGCCAGGGGCCTCTACAGCAGTGTGCTCGAGGCCGCCGGGGGAAGCAATCTTTTCGAGAACGACCTTCCCGACGGAAAGTACTTCGGCCAGGTAGCCACGGAATCGGTGCTCGCGAAGTCGCCGAAGGCTGTCCTCGTCGTCTACTCCACCGAGTCGGCTCGGGAATCCACCCTGGATGCTGCGCGGACGGCATTTGCCGGAACCCCCGCCGCGGCGTCGAATGCGATCTTTGCCGTTCCGGAGGCGTGGTTCGCCGGCGAGTTGGTCTCGATCGACGGGGCCGGCGAGGTGTCTCGCCTGCTGCACCCGGGTTCGTGACCGCACTCGAGCGAATCGAGGCCGTCGTATCGCTGCATGCAGTGTTGGACCGGACGGTGAGTCCGTCGGAGCTACCGTTCGACGAGCACGCACTGCCGCCGGTGACGTGTGAATCCGTGGAACTGCCGGCCGCGACGCCACTGCCGGCCTGCGGGTTCGCGGACGTCTTGCAGGCACGACGGAGCCGCTACGACCCCGCACAGACGGCACTCCGAGCAGGCGAGCTGTCAAACGTGTTGCACCACAGCCTTGTCAGCAGCCCGACGGCGGGCGGGATGCGCGAACTGACGCTGTCGTTTGTTCTCAGCCGACCCGGAGACGAGCTCGGAGTCGGGGTATACCGATATGCCCGAGGCCGTGCCGAAGCTGTCCGGCCAGGCGACGTGCGAGAGCACCTTCGAGCGAGCCTTCTCCAACCCGAGTTCGTCGACGTGTTCCCGGTTCTTCTGTTTGTGGTCGCCGACGTCGAAGCTCCGCTCGAGAAGTACGCGATGCGGCACTACCGCACGATGCACGTGGATGCCGGTGTGCTGGTTCAGAATCTGTACCTCGTGACCGAGGCGATGGGACTTGCGGGCTGCGCCATCGCAGGATTCACGGATGCGCGAGTGGCATCTCTGTTGAATCTCGCGACGACGCAGCTTCCCGTCATGGCTTTTGCACTCGGGAGGCGCAGCTAGGTCAGGCGAGAATACGTGCCTTCTGGGTCTCGAACTCGGCCTCGGTCAATACTCCCGCATTCTTGAGTTCGCCCAGCTTGGTGAGCTGTTCGAGCTTCAAGTCCATCGATGCTGCCGGAGCTGCCTGCGGTGGCAGGGGTGGTAGATCGGGAATCGGCGGCACCGGCTGGGCCTGCGCTGCGCGAGCCTGATCTTCGGCGGCCCAACGGGTCCGCTGACGGCGCTGAACATTGCCGTGAATGGAGCTTGCGACGGCTACCCGGCCGGCTCGCCTCAAGAAACTCATGCGTCCTTCTCCGTATTGCCTGGTGCGGTGTTGTCGAGTGCGGTGGCAAGTTCGTCCAAGCTCAGGTGACCTTCGGTGACAATCTTTGCGCCGCTGCGTGTCCACGCGTCGATCACCGGCAGTATGGCCAGTTCCTCGTAAACGAGCACGGCGGCAACACTACCGGTGGCCAACTCGTCACCAACGGCGGCGATGTCGCCGGCGTCGAGCAGTCCGGAGGCTGCGCCGTCGAACTGCGCCAGATCGAAATCTGCGAGTTCGAAGGTCGATGCCGGTACGACGGCCACTGATCCATCGGCGGCTTTGGTGACGAACTCGAGGTCGAGGATGCGGATCACGCCGGAGTCGACGAGAGTGAGCAGCTGCTCGAATCCTGCGGAGGTCGGTGCACCGCCGGGAAACTCGACGGCAACGTATTCGATCGGACCGAATTGGTCTTGGTTGGACATCGGTTACTTCTTGCCCTTCGTGGGTTGCGGTTCTTCCAGAGCAGGTACTTCGTCGGGCATGCGGCCGGCCGGAATGATGGCGAGCAGGGAGAGTCCGGCGAGGACGAGTAGCGAGGTTCGCAGGGCGCGCAAGCGCGCTTCGGTGTTGATCCGGATGGCTTCGTCGATCTGTGCCTGTGTCGCGGAGGTGTTTTCGAGCGTCACGACGAGTTGATCGTTGGGGACGAAGTTGACCTGGTCGAGATTGATCCCTGACTCGACCTTGAGCGATGCCGGGATGGTGGGGTTGTCGATCAGCTGCGAGCTGACGAGGGTACCCAGGATTCCGACGGCGAACACGCTGGCCACCGCGATGCCGACGCTGCCGGACATGTTGTGTACCAGTCCTCGCCAGGCGCCGACGTCGCCGGCCAGTTCCTTGGGGGCTGCGGTGAGGAGGGTGTTGAACACCAGCGCAACGATGGCGCCCTGCCCGAGGCCGAGGGTGATCAGTCCGATGACGACAAAGATCTGATGCCAGTCGCCACGAATGGTGAAGGCCAACAGGATGAGTCCAGCGGCAACGACGACGAACCCGGCTCGTGCGATCAGACGCGGGGAGTACGTCTTGTACAGACGCGCGACGACGGTGCTCGCGATGAAGATCGAAAGTGTGTACGGGATGATCGAGAACGACGTCTGCAAGCTGCTGCGGCCCTGGATGATCTGCATGTACAGCGGAATGAGGAAGTTGGCCGCGGTTCCCACGAACATCATCGTCGCCATGCAAATCGTGGTGGCGCGCTCGGCGCCGGTCTTGAGGACGTCGAGGTTGAAGAGCTGAGGCTTGTTCTGCGCCTTGCGGCTTCGCGTCCACTGGAAGAATCCCTGCGCGCAGATGGTGCCGAGGACGATCAGGATGGCCGCGGGTGAAACACCGATGACCGAGAACGGCGCAGCGTCGGTGGCCAGGATGACGCCCCACGAGTTCAGGCCGCTGAAACCGAAGCTGAGCAGGATGACGGCAACGGCAGCAATGGCGGCGCCGGCCCAGTCGATGGTGATGTCCTTCTGCGGGGGAACAGGTTTGACCCGGAAGCTCAGGATCAGGTTGACCACCGCGAGAGCCACGACGAGGGCGAACGAGTATCGCCACCCGATCGTCGTCGCGAAGGAACCGGCGATGAGCAGCGCAAGCACACCGGCCGCCGGGATTGCTGCTGCCAGGTAACCGATGGCCTTTGCCTGCTGATCGCCACTGAAGTTCGTGGCGATGAAGACCGTCAATGCGGGAGCGATGAGGGCGATCACGGCGCCGGATGCAGCTTGGGCCACGAACAGCATTGCCGGGCTCTGACTCAGGGCGACCGCGGCCATTGCGAGGCCGTGAATCGCGACGGCAATCTGGAAGACCAGACGCGTTCCGTAACGGGCGCCGATCTTGGCCCCCAACAGAATGAAGGCAGCCATGGCGAAGGTGCCCGCGGTGATCGCGGTGCCGACACTTGTTGCGGGCGTGTCGAGATCGGTGGTGATGCCGGCCATCGAGACGGTCAGGGCGTTGACGGCGAACGACGCCTGAATCTGGGTGAGGACCACCACGATGAGTGGTAGCCAGGAGGCGGTGCTCACGGCGGCCGTTGTGGCGGCCGCGCCAGGCTTTACGGACATGATGGGTCACGCCTTCCTCGACACTGCGTGTACTCGCGACGTGCCCGGATCAGCCACGCACGGCTACATTAGCCGGAATTGTGCTGAATGGTCGCCTGCAAGTGGTTGGTTTCTTCGCGGTAGACCACCATCTCCCGGTGCAAGGCGCGACGGAAGCGCGGTTGCTCGGCCAGGAGTACGGCCAGCACGGTCAGCAACAGCCACGTCGCGGCCGCGCTCGCGAGGAGCAGCAGGACCGGAATCCACGGACCGCCCATCTGCTCGAGCAGCGTCGTCTTTGCCCAGACGCGCCAGTAGAGCATCAGATTGACGATCAGTCCGACACCGTACGAGATGACGAAGGACAGCAGGAACTGCTTCCACGTGCCGTCGTGGCGCCGCGCCGTCATCGGTTCTGCCCGCAGCGGCAAGCTCACCGACATCACGTTCGCGACCCCCAACCAGAGCAGGATCATGGTCAGCACCTGGCCGCACGCCTTCACCAGGTCAGCACTGCTTCCGGAGCGCCACGCGAGGACGGCGCTGAGCAGGAACCCGGCGCTGCCGACGAGGAGCAGCATCACCGCGTTTTTCGCGACGAGCACGTGCCAGAGCCTCGTTCCACCGGACAACGCAGCGCGCACGCGGCCGGCGTCGAAGCTGAGCGCATTGGTGCACACGACGCTTCCGACCACACCCGAGAGTGCATACAGCGCAAGGTAAGGCAGTCGATCTTCCTTGGTGTCCCACTGGAAGAGGCGAATGAATGCCAGGTACGCCAAGCCCATTCCGAGGCTCAGCCCCAGCCGAAAAGCGATCGACCGAGGCTTACCACTCACCACGTGCCGTGCTTCCTCACGGATCCGGGAGCCGAGATCCTGCACGTGGCGGACGACGGGGTTGCCAGAGTTCAGCGGGACGACGTAACCGCGGATCGCGGCGGCGACGGTATCGGTGTCACCGGCATCGAGCGCGGCGACGCGTGCTTCGAGAACCGCAAGGTGGGCGGCGCGCAAGGCTATCCGTGCGGTGGTCACCGCGGCGACGGCGTCGGCCTCGGCCTGCGCGGCGGTGCCGATGCCGGCGTCAGCGGGCAGTGGCGGCTGCAACGTCGTGATCAGTTCGAGTTGGCGCGCCATGTGCGGCGACGGTGACAACCCGCTGTACGACGGTCGGCTCAGCGCTGATCGTTCGTCGTCGAGCGAATCACGGACGGCCGCGGCAGCCTTGCGGACGGCTGCCGGGTTGTGCCAGCGTACCGACCGGGCGTCACGCTCGGCGGCGACGGCCCGGGAGGCAACCTCGGTCAGATCCTCGACCGCTGTCAATGTCTGCTCCACTCGGTTTAGGTTGGTTTCATGACCACCAACTCGGAAAAGGAAGATCTCCAGCGGTACCTGCAGGCAGCACGTGATGCGCTCGTCTGGAAGCTCGACGGGCTGTCGGAGTATGACATTCGGCGCCCGATGACCCGGACAGGGACCAACTTGTTGGGTCTGGTCAAACACATGATCGGCGTCGAGCTCGGGTATTTCGGTCCGACGTTCGGCCGTCGGGTTCCCGATCTCCCCGCGTGGTTGCGTTCGGAGGAACTCAACGTCGACATGTGGGCCCGCGCCGACGAGTCCACTGCCGACATCGTCGAAACCTATCGCCGCACCTGGGCTTTCGCCGACGCCACGATCGAGGAGCACGATCTGGACGCCCCCGGCTTCGTGAAGCACTGGCCGGAGGATCGTCGCGACGTCACACTGCATCGGATACTCGTTCACGTTGTCACCGAGATCCATCGGCACGCCGGCCACGCGGACATCGTGCGGGAGCTGATTGACGGCGCCGCTGGGATGAAGGCGGGCGACAACAATCTGGCTCCCGGCGATGAGGCGTGGTGGGCCGAGTACAACGACCGTCTGGAGACGGCGGCACGCGAGGCCCACCGCGCCTGAACTACTCGAATACCGCTGCTGCGCCGATCACCACGACAACGATCACGAAGTTGATCAGTAGCAGTGGCCAGACGAAGCGCAGGAACTTGTCGTAGCCGACCTTCGCCATGGCCAACCCGCCGACAACGACGACGTTGGTCGGGGCAACCATCAGCATCAGGCCGTGGCCCATCTGGAAGGCGGTGATGACGAGTGCGCGGCTGACTCCGGCGAAGTCGCCCAGCGGCGCGAGCAGCGGCATCGCCAGGGTGGCGTGACCGGAACTGGACGGGATCAGGAACGCCAGCGGGATGTTGACGAGCATCACCAGGATCGCGAAGACCCCCGCCGAAGCGCCGCTGACCAATTGCTCCATCGCGTTGAGGATGGTGTCGAGGGTTTCGGTGTTGGTCATGATCACCGAGACGCCGCGAGCGAGCAGGATGACGATCGCCGGTCCGACCATGTCGCCGGCTCCACGCGTGATCAGGGAGACGATCTTCTTCTCACCCATCTTCGCGACTATGCCGACGAGAACGGCGGCGAGGATGAACAACATCGCCAATTGCGGGAACCACCAGTTCAACTCGAACCAGTAGGGCTCGGTTGCCGTGACGTGGTACGCGTCGTACTCGGCCGGACCGGTGGCGGCGCCGAAGATGCTCGACCACGGGATGACGGAGAAGATCATCAGTCCGAAGGTGAGTCCGGTGATGAGCAGTACCAGCTTCTGAGTTCCGGTGAGCTTGCCGTCGATGTCCACCGGCTCGGCCGGCTCTTCGTCTTCGTCGTCCGCGATGTCGAAACCGACAAGCGACTGGGACGGATCCTTCTTCACCTTTGCGGCGTAGCGGAGAACGAATACCACTGCCACAGCGGTCAATACGATCCACAGGATCACGCGCAGCACGATGCCGTCACCGATGGAGACGCCTGCCTCACCGGAGGCGACGCCGATCGAGAACGGATTGACGGTCGACGCCATGTTTCCGACCAGAGCACCGAGGATGATCATGGTGGCCGCGACCATGCGGTCGTAGCCCAGTGCCGTCATCAGCGGGATGAGCAGGGCGTAGAAGCCGAACGTCTCGACCGAGAAGCCCATTGTCGAACCGAGCAGCGAGAACAGCACCATGATGACGGTGATGAGCAACCAGCCCTTGTCGCTGAGCTTGGTAGCCAGCTGGGAGACAGCGGTTTCCAGGCTGCGGGTGGCAAAGCTGACCGAGATGAACGCACCGAGCGCCATGATGAAGAGGACTACGCCGACGGAACCGAAGAGCCGTCCGATGTTGTCGGTGTCGACGAACCCGGTGATCGAATCCTGGACGCCGTAGAGGCCGTTGACGGGGGAGAGGATCAGTTGCTGGATTCGTTCCCAGAACGACAGCGGAGACGTGACGGTTTCGAAGCTGCCGGGAACGGGTGAGCCGTCCACGTCGACGCCGAAGCGTCCGGCCGGAATGAACAGTGCCGCAATCCATACCAGGACGGTGACGATCGCGAGCATCGTGACCGCGCCGGGGAACTCGAACTTCTTCTTGGCCGGAGTAGGTGCGGACCCCGTGTCGGTTTCGGTGCTCATTTCTTCCCCTCGAAGGTGTCGGCGTACTCCTGGAAGAACAGTGCTTTGGCGACGACGGCCTTCTCGAGCTCGTCGAGCAGGACGCGTTCGTTGGGGCCGTGGATGTTCGCGTAACCGTCAGTGGCGCCGAACAACAGCTTCTCGGCGGTGGGCACTGCTGTATCCAAGGCCATCACGAGGGGGATCGAGCCGCCGCCTGCCATCAGCCCGGCCGGCTCACCCCACGACTGCGATAGTGCAGACAATGCCGCGTCGAAGGCCGGTCCACCTTCGGCTGCCGCAAACCCGTCGCCGGTTTCTCCCGCGGTGACAGTCAGTTGCAAACCGAAGGGGCGCAGGGCTTCCAGGTGCCGGACCAGAGCAGCCTGCGCCTCGGTGGCAGGTTGGCGCGGGTGTACGCGCAGATTGATCACGGCGCGGGCAGTGCTTGCGACGGCGTTGACCGCACCGTCCACAGGGGGAGCGTCGATGCCCGTCACGGTGATGGCCGGGCCCGACCAGATGCGTTCGCCGATGCCGCCGGTTCCGAGCAGCGGAAGCCCGTCACGGATCTCGGCGAGGGTGCGGAACTCGTCCTCGGTGTATGAACTGCCGGTCCACGGTTCGCGCAGGAGGCCGTCGACCGCCACGTCACCGTTGTCGTCGTGCAGCGACGCCAGTGCGCGGATGAGCGCGAGGCGGGCGTCCGGTGCGGCGCCGCCGTAGAGGCCGTTGTGCTTGTCGGCTCCGAGAGTGGTGAGTTCGACGATCACCTGGGCCGATCCGCGCAGTGCGACGGTCAGGGTCGGTGATCCGGGCCGAACGCTCCCGACGTCGGCGATGACCATTGCGTCGGCCGCAAACAATTCGGGGGCTTCCGGCGGATAGTTGTCGAAGGGGCTGCCGAATTCTTCCTGGCCTTCGATGACGAGCTTGACCGTCACCGGCGGCTTTCCGTCGAAGACGCGAAGCGCGCCGATCATGCCGATGACGTTTGCCTTCGAATCTGCCGTACCGCGGCCGTAAATCGCGCCGTCACGCTTGCTCGGTTCGAAAGGCGGTGAATCCCAGAGTTCGACGTCGTCGGCGGGAACGACGTCGTAATGCGAATACATCAATACGGTCGGGGCTCCCTCTGGACCGGGAACTGTTGCAATGATGACCGGCGCAGTTTTACCTGTTATTTCGAGTTTCTCTATCTTCGTGACTCCGGACTTCTCCAATAGAGAAACGATCAGGTCGTGAGCCTCGAACAGGGGCTCGCTGGGGAAACCTTCTGTTGCTATCGACGGAATACGAACAAGTTCGACGAGTTCCGACTCCAGTGCCGGCATCAAAGCTGCAACTGTTTCCTTGATTGTGGAATAGGAGGGCGAGGCGGATTCTTCCGGCACGGAATTGACTCCTTCTGGGAAACGCGAAAAACATTAGAGGCAGAGTCTTACACCCGATATGCGGGGTGTGAAAGGGTGACCCGAACAAAAAGCCGAAGTGGGGCGCCGGGCTCGCGATTCTTGACATTGACGTCAACGTCAACACACACTGTGACGGTGACCACCAGTGAAACGCAGGAGCGAGCGCGGACAGCCCGCAAACTCGGCGACGGTCCACGCCGTGCCGGACTGCTCGACACCGCTGCCCTCTGCTTCGGCGAACTCGGATACGACGCCGTGACGGTCGAGACGATCACGACCAGGGCTGATGTGTCCCGGGCGACCTTCTACGCGTACTTCTCGTCGAAGGACGAGGTCTTCCGCGCCGTCGCCGAAATGATGTGCCGACGCTTCCTCGACGCTCAGCACATGGAGGGCCCGGCGGCCGAGGATCTACGCGAAGTTCTCCGAACGACCACGTCGGCGTTCATCACGGCCGTGTACACCTACGGTGACCTGCTCGCGGTGATCGAGCATCGGGCGCGGGTGGATTCCGAGGTCGAGCGCAGTTGGTCGGCGGTTCGCGAAAAGCTCGTGAGCCGCTACGTCCGCTTTGTCGAACGGATTCGACAGGTTCACGACGTAGATCCCTGTGTTTCGCCCCCGGTGCTCGTTCAGATGATCTCGGACGCACAGATGGCCGGTGGAGCACGACTGAGTAAGGCGAGTGTCGAAGAGCAGAACCAGTTCATTGCAGATATGACGACGATGTCCGAGCGGTTGATCGGGTTCGAAGAGTCGAAATAGATTTCTTTTACGAATGGAGTGATCGGTGGCAGAACAAGACGTGCTCGAAGCGGCTCTGGCGGAGATCTCTGCGCTGCAACAAGCGCATTGGCCCGCCGGCATTCCCCGCGCCGTCGAGTATCCGCTCGAAGGTGGGGGACTTGTCGATTACTTGCGGCATTGGGCGATCGAGCGGCCGGATACTCCTGCCATCGTCTTCTACGGCCGGGTCATCACGTATTCCGAATACGACGAGCTTTCGGATCGTTTTGCCGGATGGCTGCTGTCACTCGGAGTCGAACGCGGCGATCGCGTCGGCGTTCACCTGGTCAATTGCCCTCAGTTCCATATCGCGATGCTCGGCATTCTCAAGGTCGGTGCGGTTCACGTGCCGATCAATCCACTCTTCCGTGAACATGAATTGATTCACGAACTCAACGATGCCGGCGTCAAGGTCCTACTGACGCAGAACACCTTCTCGAAGTTGGTGAAGAAGGTTCGCTCACAGACTCCACTCGAACACGTCGCGAAGACTGCAGTGTCGGACATGCTGACGGCGATCCCGACCGTCGAACTGCCCTTCGAGGTCGACGATCCGCGCCTGAGCGACTGGCAGTCGATCATCACCAGTGAGCGGGCGACTCCTGTCGCCACCGAACTCGATTCCCTCGCCGCCCTGAACTACACGGGCGGAACGACGGGAATGCCCAAGGGCTGTGAGCACACTCAGCGCCACATGGTTTACACCGCGGCCACCGCGACGCTTGCGGGCGGTGACCAGGTGGGTGCCAATCCGCCGGTGTCCCTGGTGTTTCTGCCGATCTTCTGGATCGCAGGTGAGGACTTCGGCATCCTGGTTCCGCTCGTCAACGGCGGAACCGTGGTCCTGCTGAATCGTTGGGATGCGGAGACCACGCTCGACGCTGTCGAGGCGTACGGCGTGACCTCGCTGGTCGGAACTGTCGACAATTACGTCGAACTGATGGACACGCCAGGATTCGCGGAGCGAAATCTCTCGACACTCCAGAACGTCATGGCAGTTTCGTTCGTTCTCAAACTCGATCCGGCCACGCGCCAGCGGTGGCGCGAGGCTACAGGCGGCGTTCTGCGCGAAGCGAGCTACGGCATGACCGAAACCCACACCGCGGACACGATCACCCTCGGCTTCCAGGACGGCGACTACGACCTGAAAAGCGAGCCGGTGTTCTGCGGAATTCCGGTGCCCGGCACCGACGTTCTGATCGTCGATCACGACGGCAGGCCGGTTCCCGTCGGCGAGCACGGGCAGATCATCGTGCGCAGCCCGTCCATCCTTTCCGCGTACTACCGCAACGAGGCGGCCACCGCCGACGCCATCCGTGACGGCTGGCTGCAGACCGGTGACGTCGGAAAGTTCAGTGAGCGTGGCGGTTTGCACTATTTGGCGCGGAACAAGGAAATGATCAAGACCAACGGCATGAGTGTCTTTCCCTCCGAGGTGGAAGCGCTGCTCATGCTGCACCCAGCGATCGAAAAGGCTGCGGTGGTGCCGAAACCGGACCCGGACAAGGGGCAGGTGGCTTTTGCGTTTGTCCAACTGGTCGAGGGTTCCGACACTGTGGCCGACGAGATCGTCTCGTGGGCGAAGGAGAACATGGCCACGTACAAGGTGCCCGAAGTGGAAGTGCTCGAGGCGCTTCCGATGACAGCGACAGGAAAGGTGCGCAAGGGCGATCTGTTCGAGCGCACTCAGGGGGACAAGTGAGACTGCTGATTGCGAACCGCGGCGAAATCGCGCTGCGGATCATTCGAACTGCCCGTGAACTCGGGATCGAGACGGTGTCGGTGTACGCCGAGGACGACGCGTCCAGTCCGCACGTCGCGGCGGCCACGGAGTCGGTGCCGCTCGGAGCGTCGGGCGCATCCGCGTATCTCGATCAGGGGGCTTTGCTGAAGATCGCGGCCGAAACAGGCGCCACGCACGTGCACCCGGGTTACGGGTTCCTCAGTGAGAACGCCGAATTCGCGCAGGCGTGTACCGAGGCGGGCATCGTCTTCGTCGGCCCGGACGCCCAGGTTCTCCGGACTTTCGGCGACAAGGCCAGTGCCCGCACCGCGGCTGTCGACTCAGGAGTGCCGGTCCTGCCGTCGACATCGGCGAACGCCGACCTCGACGAGGTGCGTGAATTCTTCGAGCGCAATTCCCGCGGGATCATGATCAAGGCGCTCAGCGGCGGCGGTGGCCGCGGCATGCGCGCGGTGCGTGACCCGAAAGCACTCGACGACGCGTACCGTGTGTGTGCGGCCGAAGCCCAGTCGGGATTCGGCAGTTCGGCACTGTTCGCCGAGGTACTCAGTGAGCACGCTCGGCACATCGAAGTGCAGATCGTGGCGGCACCGGGGCAAGGTGGAACCCACGCGCTCGCTCTGGGTGACCGCGATTGCAGCGTCCAACGTCGCCATCAGAAGTTGATCGAGGTTGCGCCCGCGCAGGGGCTGTCGGGGGCCCTGCGCGATCGTCTTCACGCTGCGGCGGCGAGGCTGTGCGCCGAGGTCGGCTACCGCGGCATCGCGACGGTCGAGTTCCTCGTCGAGGAACGCGGCTTCGTCTTCCTCGAGGTCAATCCCCGAATTCAGGTGGAGCACACGGTGACCGAGGAGGTCACCGGAGTCGACCTCGTCTCCGTGCAGCTCGCGATCGCGGACGGAGTTCCGTTCGAGAACTTGGACTTGCCAACAGGGATCATCGCTGTCGAGAAGGGCTCGGAGACAGTCGGATCCGTGGCAAACGCTTCGGGAATCGCGATCCAGACCCGCGTCAACATGGAAACCATGACGCCGGACGGCAATGCGTTGCCCTCGTCGGGCACGCTCGACAACTTCACTCCTCCGGGCGGGCCCGGCGTGCGAGTGGACACCTTCGGTACGGTCGGACTCTCGCCGAGTGCGCGTTACGATTCGCTCTTGGCAAAGGTGATCACCCACACGCGTCGATCGGATTTCCCTGCCGCGGTGCGCAAGTCGATTGCCGCGTTGAGTGAGTTCGCCATCGACGGCGTAGCGACCAACATCGAGTTCCTGCAGGCAATACTGTCGGACAAGGACTTCCGCGACGGCCTGGTCGACGTCGACTGGTTGGGTTCTCGATTGGCGGACCTCGTCCCCGACGTTGGCCCACAAACGCCCTCCTCGTCTGTGGACGTGGCACCGGACGAGGATGTGGTCCGTGCACAGATGGCGGGCATCGTCGTCGAACTCGCGGCAGTCGGTGACGGCATCCATGCGGGTGGCCAGGTTGCCGTCCTCGAGGCGATGAAGATGCAGCATGTTCTCTCGGCGCCCGGTGATCTCGAAGTGGTCCGGGTCCTGTCGTCACCGGGCAGGTCGGTGGGCGCGGGCGAACCGTTGCTCGTCGTCCGTAGTGCAAGCGCAGGATCGAAGCTCGCCGAGGTCGACGAGGTGGACCTCGACGACGTCCGTCCCGACCTCGCCGAAATCATCGCTCGCCACGAGGTGACCCTGGACCCGGCCCGGCCCGCAGCCGTGGCGAAGCGTCACAAGCTGGGACGCCGGACTGCTCGCGAGAACGTCTACGACCTGGTCGACGACGACAGCCTGGTCGAGTACGGCGCTCTCGCGCTGGCGGCGCAGCGCAGTCGACGCAGCGAGGAAGACCTGATCGCCAACACGCCTGCCGACGGGTTGATCGGCGGAGTGGCGACCATCAGCGGCGGCGAGAGCGTCGTGATCTCGTACGACTACTCGGTGCTCGCCGGTACCCAGGGCATGCGCAATCACGCCAAGACCGACCGCCTGCTCGAGATCGCCGATCGCAAGCGAGTTCCGGTGGTGCTGTTCGCGGAAGGTGGCGGCGGTCGCCCCGGTGACACCGACGCCGGCGCCGGGGCGGGCCTCGAGCTGGGAACCTTCCGCGCCATGGCGGCGCTGAGCGGGCGGGTGCCCATGGTCGCCGTCGTGTCCGGGCGCTGTTTCGCGGGCAACGCGGCCCTGGCCGGCGCGTGCGACGTCCTGATCGCGACACCGGACGCCAACATCGGGATGGGTGGTCCTGCCATGGTCGAGGGCGGCGGGCTCGGAAACTTTCGCCCCGAGGACATCGGCCCCATCGACGTGCAGCGCCGCAACGGCGTCGTACACCTGGTCGCTGACGACGACGCTCATGCGGTGGCGCTGGCCAAGCAGTACCTCGGCTACTTCCAGGGTGCGAGCGGAGAGTGGACCGCTCCGGATCCGCGGCTCTCGCGGCATGTGGTGCCGGAGAATCGCCTGCGCTCGTACGACGTTCGTGGAGCGATCGACGCAATCGCGGACGTCGACAGCGTCCTGGAACTGCGTCGAGACTACGGACGCGGTGTAGTAACCGCACTCGTTCGTGTCGAAGGAGTTCCGTACGGTGTGCTGGCGAACAGCAGCGAGCATCTCGGCGGCGCGATCGACGCGGAAGCCTCGGACAAGGCTTCGGATTTCCTGGAACTGCTCGAAGCGCACCGCATCCCTCTGGTGACGCTGTGCGACACACCGGGATTCATGGTGGGCCCGGATTCGGAGGAGGAGGCGACGGTTCGAAGGTTCGGCAGGTTCTTCGTTGCCGGTGCTCGCCTCACCGTGCCGTTCGGAACGATCATCCTGCGCAAGGGTTACGGGTTGGGCGCCATGGCAATGGCCGGTGGTTCCTTCCACGCCCCCGAGTTCACGGTCGCGTGGCCGACGGGCGAGATCGGGCCGATGGGTCTGGAAGGTGCTGTGCGTCTCGGTTTCCGCAAGGAACTCGAGTCCGTCGAAGATCCGGTGGCTCGGGAAACGCTGTTCGGTCAGTTCGTGGAACTGGCCTACGCACAGGGCAAGGCGCTGATGGCGGCGACCACGTTCGAACTGGACGACGTCATCGACCCGGCCGATACCCGTGGATGGATCAGACAACTCGGCAGAAACAGTTGAGATCCTGCTGATTCGAGCTGTTGCCGCACGTGGGCGGGGCAACTAGCCTTGCCCACGTGTCGGCTGCGCGAGATAACGTCCTGATCATTCATTGGCACGACCTGGGGCGACACCTCGCGAGTTACGGTGTCGCCGGGGTCAACAGCCCCCATCTCGACCGACTGGCGGCAGAAGGCATCCGGTTCACCGACGCACACGCGACGGCGCCGCTGTGCTCGCCTTCGCGCGGATCGCTCTTCTCGGGTAGGTATCCGCACAACAACGGTCTGATCGGGTTGGCGCACCACGGCTGGGAGTACCACGCGGAGGTGCAGACGCTCCCGCAGATCCTCTCCGACAACGGTTGGTACACCTCGCTGTTCGGCATGCAGCACGAGACTGCGTATCCGAAGCGACTGGGCTATCACGAGTACGACGTCACCAACTCGTTCTGCGACTACGTGGTTCCGCGTGCCCAGAACTGGCTACGACGCTTCCCGCCCGAGCCGTTCCTGCTCACCACGGGATTCTTCGAAACGCATCGCCCGTACCCCGCCGATCGCTATACCCCGGCGGACACCGCAGCCCTGGAGGTCCCCGGATACCTTCCGGACGTGCCACAGGTGCGCGAGGATCTGGCCGAATTCCACGGCAGCGTAGAGGTGGCCGACGCCGCGGTGGGGGAACTGCTCGCGACCCTCGAGGAAGAGGGGCTCGACGAGAACACCTGGGTCTTCTTCCTCACTGATCACGGCGCGGCGTTCCCGCGTGCCAAGTCGACGCTCTACGCCCCGGGTACCGGTATTGCCTTGATCGCTCGGCCTCCCGCGCGGTATCGCAGTGGCGGAAAGGAATACGAGACACTGTTCAGTGGTGTGGATCTTGTTCCGACCATTCTCGATCTGCTCGGAATCGACGTCCCCACCGAGGTGGAAGGGCGCTCGCACGCCGATGCCCTCGTCGACCGCGGAACCGAGCCGTCCGAACCCGTTCGTACTTCCCTGTTCACGGAGAAGACCTTTCACGACAGCTTCGATCCCATTCGTGCGGTGCGCACCAAGGACTACAGCTACATCGAGAACTACGCCGTCCGCCCGGCTCTGGATCTACCGCTCGACATCGAGGACAGTCTTTCCGGAAAAGCGCTCGGCACCGAGCATCTTGCGGTACGCGCACCCCGGGAGCTGTACGACCTCCGTGCCGACCCGGACGAGAAGATCAATCTGATCGATCGACCGGAAGTCTCGGCAATACAGGCGGAATTGTCCTCGCAGCTTCACACGTGGCGCGCCGAAACGGATGATCGTCTCCCGGACGAGGCATTGGGAAGCGCGATGGCGGTGCACCGCATGGCGGCGTACCTCGAGAAGATCGGTGTCCGACCCAACGTGCGGTCCGCCTACAGTGCGGACCGCGGTTACCTCGAGTCGGACACCGAAAACCCTTAGGTTCGAGCGGTCTCGCGCTCCTCCAACAATGCGATGACCCGCTCGACCAGCTCGTTGATGTCAGCGCCGGTTGTGTCGAATGCCAGGTCCGGCTCCTCGGGCGTCTCGTAAGGCGCGTCGATTCCGGTGAGCCCCTTCAGTTCACCCGCCCGCGCACGAGCGTACAGGCCCTTGGGATCTCGACGTTCGCATTCTTCGACGGGAGTGGTGACGGCAACTTCGAGGAAAGTGAGTCCGGCAGCTTCGTTGAGAGCGCGCGCAATTGCTCGATCCGAACGCAGCGGCGAAACCATCGACGCGATCGCCACGACGCCGGCGTCGGCGAACAGTCGAGTGAGATGCCCGACGCGTCGGATGTTCTCGGCTCGGTCTCCCGGCGAGAACCCGAGATCGTCGGAGATACCGTGGCGGACGTTGTCACCGTCCAGTAGATACGCGGTGCGTCCCGCGTCGACGAGCACACGTTCGACAGCGACTGCGACGGTGGATTTTCCGGATGCAGGTAGGCCGGTCAACCAGATCGTCGCGCCCCTCTGGGTGGTAGACGCCCATCGCCGTTGACGTTCGAGTGAGGACGGATGCCACTTGATGTCGTTGCGGGTCTGCTCGCCGGGAACGACGACGCGTGGTTCGAGAATGGTGCCGGCGCCGACGGTGTCGTTGCTCTGCTCGTCGATCAGGATGAAGGCGCCGGAGTCCCGATTGTGGTCGTAGGTGTCGGCGACCACCACGGAACTGGTTCGGAGCGTGACCGTTCCGATATCGTTGAGTCCCAATTCGACTGGGCTGTCCTGCTCGTCGAGCGTTTCAGGATCGAGACGGGTGTGCAGTTCTTGGACGGTCGCTCGCACGGTCCGGGACGTGTGTTTGAGCGCTATCCGATCGCCCGCGCGCAACGGTGTGTTGGACAACCAGCAGATGGTGGCTTCGAGTTCTCGGGCCAGAACCGGCAAATGAGCCTGCGCACCGCCACTGACCAGAACGTCGCCACGTCCGACGTCGATGTCGTCGGCCAGTTCCACCGAAACCGACAGTGGTGCAACGGCAGTACTGCGGTTGTCGTCGAGAGTGTCCAGACTGATCACGGTGCTCTTCGATCCGGACGGCAGGACCACTACCTCGTCTCCGACGCTCAGTGTGCCTGCCGAGATCCGGCCGGTGTACCGGCGACGATTCTGCGGATCGGGGCGCGAAACCCATTGCACGGGAAGCCGAAGCTCCTCGATGTGCGTCGCGGGCGCATGGAGTTCGACGCCTTCGAGGTACTCGAGGAGCGTCGGCCCCTCGTACCACGCGGTGTTCTCGGACCGCGTCACGACATTGTCGCCGGCTTTCGCGGAGACCGGTATGGCGAGTACGTTCTCGCGTCCGACTTGCCGTGCCAAGGCCCGCAATTCTTCCTGCACCTGAGCGAATCTCGCTTCGTCGAAGTCCACCAGATCGATCTTGTTCACCACGGCTACAAGGTTCGGAACACCGAGCAGTGCGGCGATTCTGGCGTGCCGACGCGTCTGACGCAACACGCCGGTCCTCGCGTCGACCAGCAGGACCGCTACGTGAGCGTTGGATGCTCCGGTGAACATGTTGCGCGTGTAGCGTTCGTGCCCCGGGGTGTCGGCGAGTACGTAACTTCTTGTCGGGGTGGAGAAGAATCGGTACGCGACGTCGATCGTGATGCCCTGTTCACGCTCGGCACGTAGTCCGTCGGAGAGTGCAGCCAGGTCGGCGACACCGTGCTCGTCGGTCACGGAATCGAGGTGATCGGTTGGCAGACTGTCGGTGTCATGCAACAGTCGTCCGATCAGCGTGCTCTTGCCGTCGTCGACGCTACCCGCCGTTGCCAGCCGCAGGAGTTGGCGAGTGATGGTGGTCGTCATCAGAAGTAGCCCTCACGCTTTCGGTCTTCCATCGCGGCGACCGACGTTCGGTCGTCTGCGCGAGTCTCGCCTCGTTCGGAAACCGTCGCGGCCGAGATTTCGGTGACGACGTCGTCGATAGTGGTGGCGTGCGATCGAACGGCGCCGGTGATGGTCAGATCGCCGACGGTTCGATATCGCACCCACTCGGTCGTTGCCGCGGCGTTCTCGGCGTCGGTGCTGAATTCGGAAGCAGCGAGGAGCATTCCGTCGCGCTCGAATGCCCTCCGCTGGTGCGCGAAATAGATGGACGGCAGTTCCAGTTCCTCCTGGGCTATGTAGCGCCAGATGTCGAGCTCGGTCCAGTTGCTCAGCGGAAAGACACGAACGGACTCGCCGCGTCTGATCCGACCGTTGTAGAGCGACCACGGTTCGGCCCGTTGCGCTCGCGGGTCCCACTGGCCGAACTCGTCACGGAAGCTGAGGACTCTTTCCTTGGCGCGCGCACGTTCCTCGTCCCGGCGGGCGCCGCCGAACGCGGCGTCGAACCTTCCAGCTTCGAGAGCGTCGAGCAGGGTTCTGGTCTGCAGGCGGTTTCGCGATCCGCTGGTCTCGGTCGACTCCTGCACTCTGCCCTGGTCGATCGAATCCTGAACGGAAGCAACCAGAAGTGTGTGCCCGCCCTCCTTGATTCGACGGTCGCGAAATTCGATGACCTCCTCGAAATTGTGACCGGTGTCGACGTGCAGGACCGGGAAAGGGAGTGGGGAGGGCCGGAACGCCTTCTCGGCCAGACGAAGCAGGACTATCGAGTCCTTGCCGGCCGAGAAGAGCAGTACCGGTCTCTCGAGTTCTGCCACCACCTCTCGAATGATGTGAACCGCTTCGGATTCGAGAACTCGGAGTTCGTCGACGACATCGGTGACGGTGCTCATGTGACGGGATATCCGTTCTGTTCGGCGTCGATGCGATAACGCTGCACCCATTCGCGGGATCGTCCGTCGCTCTGACGACGCAGCGGCGGTGGCGGGGCCAGTTGTCCGTCGAGGCCGAGGGAGATGAGGGTTTTTGCGACCACGGACTGCGGGTCTTCGGTGAGATCGCGGAACCCGACTTCGATGGGAGAGATGTCCTCTTCCTCGAACCAGCGCTTCCATTGGCGTTCCTGCTCACCGAGAATCGTCACCAGGTGCGCGATTCCGACTGCGTTGTACTGCGCACCGTCCGAGAGATTCGGTGGAGTCGCGTCGTCGCGCCAAACCTGTGTCTGCACGGCGCGCCACATCGACACAGCTTGAGCGACGACATCTTCTCGATAGACGTGGATGAACTGCAGGTCGTGATCGAGGGTGTCGTGGAGTGCGGAACGTAGGTCCGTCCCACTGCGCCAGGGCAATCCGGCCGCGCGATCGAGTAGGAGCGGCGTCTGGTTCCACATCAGCTTGCCACCCCAGACTCCGTTGGGGGTTCGGCCGAGTTCGAGAAGTTGTGTGCGCCACTGTTCGGAGGTGCGAGTGTCCGGCGTGCCCGGGTGGAACGGGGCGAGCAGACCCAGGACGGACTCGTCCGTGACGTCTTCGAACCACTGCCTCGGTTGCGGCGATCGCGAGGTCTCGGGGAGGTACTGGAAGAACTCTTCCGGCTCACCCGCGACCCCGGTTGCTCGCAGGGATTCGACCAGCAAAGTACTGCCGCTGCGCTGCGAAGCGCAGACGAGAAACGAGCGTTGGGCCTCCGTCATGCGAGCAACGCTAAGGGGGGCCGGAAACCGCCGCAAGCTGGGAGAATAAACTCACGTAGAGGTTAAATCTCGACGTGAAACGTTAAATGTGCGGGTCACGAAATGTCGCGCTGAGGCACGTCTTACGCAGTTGTCGCAAGGGCCGCGGCAAGCCCGAATGCGATGGCCATGAAGACAACTTCACCGATGGCGCGACGCAGAGATCCGTCCGAACTCATGCGGTGTGCAGCGCTCGCGACCACCCATGTCCGGCGCCACCACCATCCCAGGGCGACGAGCAGTCCGATCGCCACGATCTTGGCGAGGATCACCCGACCGTATGCGGTGTCGTAGAAGGCGGAGAGTGAGTCGAGTCGCACGACGGCGTTGACGATACCGGTGACGACCAGCGCGAGGACGCATCGCCAGGCGAGAGCGGAGTACTTGGGCAACCAGATCGCCCAGGCACCGCGCGACGGTACGGCAAGCGCGAGTGCGGCGAGCACGCCGAACCACAAGGCCGCAGCGAGGACGTGAACGGCGTCGAGGATCGATCCGAAGCTCTGCTGCGCCATGTGCCCGGTGATCGGGCGGGCAGCGAGCGCCAACGCGGAGACGACCAATGCCGGTGCGACGGGCACCGTCTCGGGATTGGTGAATCCGTAGATGCCGTAACAGACGACGGCAAACGCGCACGCGATGATCGCGACGCCGACGCGGCCGACGTTGACCTCGGAGACGAATGCGCCGAAGTGCCCGATGGTCAGCGAGGTGACCGGGGCGCCGTCGGCCGCTGCGGCATTGAGCACGAGGAGCGTGATCTCGGCGACGAGCCACACTGCTGCCACCGCGGTGAGCTGAGTCCACATGACGGCGGGGGTTGTCGCCGGGCGGCGTTCACTGCGGCCCATCCAGGCGAGCGTCGCGATGCCGAGGGTCAACGAACCACATCCGATCGCGAGAACGCGGACCGTGCTCGACGATTCGGGTCCCGACGGGCTGGCGAGGCCCCAGGCGATCAGGACTCCCAGCAGAGCTGTGGGTACGGCAAACAGCAACCACCACCTGTTTGCCGTACCCGTCACGCGATCAGCTCGACTTCGGCTTACGGAGCACGAAGAACAGCGCACCGCCGAACACGACGACGCCGGCGACGATGAAGATCCACACCGGCATGCTGCCGGACTCCGACTCACCCGTACTCGACGCGGCGGCAGCGCCGGGAGTGCCCGACCCCGCCTCGGTGAGGGTGAACGTCAGGGTTCCGTTGACGGGGTGACCGTCAGCGGAGGTGACGCGGTACGCGATGGTGTAGACGCCGGTCGGCCCGAGATCGCCGAGGTCTGCACTGACAGTGGGTCCTTCGACGGACGGATCGCTCTTGGTCCAGAGGTTGCCGTCCGGGCCGGTGACCGTCAGCGCCGCGAACTGTGCCTGCAGAGCCTCGTTGAACGTGACCGAAACCGTGTCAGGCGCAACCTGAATGGACGCACCGTTTTCCGGGTTGGAGCCGACGACCGCGGAGTGTGCACTGGCCGTGCCCATTCCGAGCATCGTGGCCAGCATCGCGAGCATGCCGACGGCGATGACCTTGATCCGGGTACTCATCAGCGCTTGCTCCTGACCAGTGCGCCGAGGCCGAGTGCAGCGCCCAACGCGCCGAGCACCAGGCCGACGCCGCCGAGCCAGCGGGCGGTGTTGTCCGACGAAGAGTCAGCGGCTTCGGATGCGGCGGACGTCTCGGCAGCAGGCGCTCCGTGGGCATCGCCGGTGGACGCGGCGAGAGTCAGCGTCGGGGCGGGCTTGTCCGGCTCGCTGCCGTCGGCAAGCTCTTCCTGATCCCAGTTGACGACGTTGCCGTCGCTGTACGTCTGGACGGCCTTGAACTCGACCTCGTCCTGCTCCGGCAGCGGGCCGGCAGAAAGGACGAACTGCTGGAACTGGCCGGGGGCGATTCCGACGCCGGGGTCGGCGGTCCACGTCACGGACTTGGCGACCAACGAGGTGGGGTCCTTCTCCACGACTGCGGTCCAGCCGGGCATCGGTTCGGTGCGTGCCGACTTGAGGTCGGGGAGTGCGACCGTCAGCTTGGTGGTCGAAGCGGTGTCGGATTCGGTGGGCACGCGGAACGTGAGAACGGAGTATCCGCCCTGCGCAGCTCCTGGTGCGACGACGCTGACGTGTGCTGAAGCAATTCCGGCGGCCAGCAGCACGGCGCTGCCGGTAGCGACGGTCGTGACAACCGCGCGCGAAATCAGGGTGTTCTTCATGTCGGGAAGTGTCCTCTTGGTCTGGTGAAGGGGGGCATTCTACGAATCTTCAGACCAGGGCAGGAGGACCGCGCCGCGAGATGCTGGCGCGAAGTAGAGCGTCGACAGGTCCGTGATGGATTCCGGTCGAGACGGTGTGGCCGCGGGAAGTGACAGCGGCGGGAGCCAGAGACGCCAGGACGACGTGGAGAGCGTGGGTGACAACGCGGTAGAGGCGCTCGGCGGCCAGGACCGCCACCGCACAAGCGACGGTGGCACCGGCGTGAGCACCGAGCATCACCAACCCCGGAGCGGGCGAATGAGCGTGCTCGGAGAGCGTCATGGTGGTGTGCGCGGCCAACTGACCCAGACCCAGAGCAACGATCAAGGCAGCGGGCCCCCGTGAGAGGGCGGGAAGGGTGGCCGTCACGGCGCCGACGGTTGCGCAGACGGCGAGCAACAGGGTCAGCGACGACGACTGTGGCAGCTCGCCTCCGCCGATCCCGTGCGCGGCGACAGCGAGAGCAGCCGAAGCGGAACCGACAGCTGTCCCCCGGAGGGTCGCGGTCTGCTCGGCTGCTCTCACTGGAGTTCTCAGGTCTAGCGCACGCCGAGACGTGCGAGCAGATCTGCTTCGACGCCGTCGAGTTCGGAAGAAATCGCCTGGTGAGCTGCTTTACGGCGAGCCTGCGGCATCTGCTCGGCAGCGCGAACTGCCGTGCTGAGGTCGCCGAGGCGCTCACGGATGGCGGCGGCGAAACGCTGCGTCTCCGCGTCGTCGGGCTTGCGGCTGAGGATCTCGGTGACCGAGCTCTCGGCGCCGGCGATACGAGCGCTCAACTTCGCGCCGTGACCGGTGTAGTCACCGAGCTGGTCGACGGCGATGCCCATCTTCTGTGCACGCGTGGTGTCGAGCTGGGCGCGCACCGCCGTGGCTGCGCGGTAAGCGATCGGCAGGAGAACGGGGGCAAGCAGACGTGCCACTCCCAGGTACTTACGCACCTTGGCGACGGTCAGGCCCTGATTCGCAGCGGCCTTCTCCTGCGCCTTCAGGGTCGCGATCTGCGCCTTTTCGATCTTGTGCTGTGACTCGATCTCGGCTTTCTCCAGCTTCTTGAGCGACTTGGTCTCGACCTTGTCGCGCTTACGCTGGCTCTTGGCGTTGAGCTTCGCCTCGACCTCAGCCTTGTGCTTGAGAGCCTTTGCCTCCGCCTTGCGGGTGGCACGAGACTTTCGCTTCTTGAACAACCCCATCGAAAAGGACCCCGTTTCCAGGTGTTTGTGTGTTGCCAGGTACCTGCGCTTCGGCTTCAGCCTAGGGGAGCACATAATCTTCGTCATCGTGTGTTCCGTTAACAACCCCGCGCCCCAGCTCCCGATCATCGATTCGGGGGCGTTGACCCGATGCCGTCATCGGGTGCGTCTGGACGGGTTGTTTCCCGGGAAATCGGCTTCGGAACCCGTCGACACCGGCGTCAAGCAGCGCCAGGATGCCGCGATCGCGAAGCGCGCGGAGATCGCCGAACTCGTGATCGGCGCTGCTCCCGAGCGTTGGGTGAAGATCAACCCTGATCAATCGGCGTCGGCTCAGGCTCGCGACACCTTGGCTGCCTGTGAGGCCGGCGCGGACCGGATCTGGGGCGCGGTCTTGCCGGTCGAGCGCGACACCGGACGCAAGGGTCGCTGCGAAATGCTCATCCGTGACGACGAGGGCGGCGGGTACATCCCCGTCATTGTCGTCAATCACAAGGTGACCGATCCCGGCCAGGGCGCGATCACCTCGGGGCTCTTCGAATGGGAGCCCGCGGCCGATCCCAAACGCAAGGTCCGCAGTCAGGTCCGCGATCAGATGCGCGTCGCGCAGGTCTATCGGATGCTCGAGCGTCGTGGGCTGGCGAGCCCGTCGCTGACGGCAGGCGCGATCGGATACAACGGAGACTGCATCCTCGTTCACGACCTCAGTGCCGTTCTCGACGATTACGACGAGCGTTTCGCCGACCGTATCGCTGTGGCCCGCGGTGAGGTGCTGACGTCTCCGTCACAGGTGAGCGAGTGCAAGTCGTGCCCGTGGTGGACCGAATGCAAGCAGGAGTTGGTTCGCAACCGCGACGTCAGCCTCGTCGCTGTCGGATCGCGGGCCGAGCTTCTGCGCGACGTGGGCTGCAACACGATCGATCAGCTGGCCGCCTGGGACGGTGAGCCGCTCGAGGATTGGCCGCACGGAAATTTCGACGACGCAGTCGTGATCGCCAAGGCGTGGTTGGCAGATGCTCCGTTGGTGCGGCGGTTCGAGAAGATCTCGGTGACTCGGGCGGACATCGAGATCGACGTCGACATGGAGAGCTATCAGGAGCACGGCGCGTACCTGTGGGGGACGTTGCTCAATGTCGGCGGCTTCTCGATGTATCGAGGATTTGCGACGTGGGATCCGCTGCCGACGCGTGACGAGGCGCGGTCGTTCGCAGAGTTCTGGGGCTGGCTGATGGCGGAGCGTGCCGCGGCCGCTGCTTCGGGTAAAACCTTTGCCGCATACTGTTATTCGCGTTCAGCCGAGGACAAGTGGTTGTTGGACTCGGCGCGCAGGTTTGCCGGTGAACCCGGGATTCCGAGTAAGGACGAGATCCGCGAGTTCATCGACAGTCCGCAGTGGGTCGACATTTATCAAGCAGTGAGTGATCAGTTCATCTGCCCGAACGGCAAGGGGCTCAAGAAGATTGCGCCCGTCGCCGGCTTCAACTGGCGTGACGCCGAGGCCGGGGGTGAAGCGTCGATGGCGTGGTACCGCGAGGCGGTCGGCTACGACGGTGAGCCGGACGAGACGCAGCGGACACGCATCCTGCAGTACAACGAGGACGACGTCATTGCCACCAAGGTCCTCCGTGAGTGGATGACGGACCGCGCGGAGAAGGAAATTCCGCTGGCTTCCGAGTTGTAGCGCTGATCCGTTCTGTCGCGATTGTCTGAAACATCCTATTGAACAGTATGTTTCAACTCGTAGTTTCTCGTCATCGTGTGTCCGGAACCCGCATCCGCGCTACCTTCATCTGGTCGGCTCCACGATGGAGGGTGTTGCATGCTGAGCAGGCTGACTTCGAGTGCGAGCGACGCCGAACTGTCTGACGTCGAGCGGCGCGACCTCTTCGCACGCCAGATACTGCAGGTGACGACGGTCGCGCCACTGGCCAACATGGTCAATGTACTCAGCGTGTGCGCTTTGCTTGTGTATGTCGTACCCCCCGGTCACAACGAGTTTCGGGTGATCTGGGGTTCTGCGGCCTTCTTGGTCGTCCTCAATTCGGTGCGCGTCTGGATACCGCGAGTCGTCCTGAAGGGCCGGTACACGCCCAAACATACGACGAGGTACGACTACTGGGCGCTCATGCTCGAGGTGATCCTGCTCGGGCTTCTGCTTGTCGTTCTCGCCGCCGCGATGCTTCCCGTGACGGACAACTCGCGAAAGCTTGTGCTTCTAGCGACATTCGCCGGAGTCATGGGCGCCGGCGCCGTAGCATTGTCGACGGTTCGGTCGATAGCGGTAGCGTGGATTCTGGTGCACAGCATCGGATTGCTCGTCGTTATCCTGCCCAAGAGAACTACGGAATACGCTGTCCTCTCGTTCCAGTTGGTCGTTTACTCGGTGACACTGATTATCGGCGTCGTGTACCTCTGGGCGTCGTTCCGAAGTCGTTGTCTCGCCGAGTTCGAGGCTGCTGCCGAGCGCCAGACGGTCAGTTTGCTTCTCGACGATTTCGAGGGTGGGTCACGCGACTGGCTGTGGGAAGTCGACACCACCGGGACGTTGTCGCACACCTCCGCTCGGCTGTCGCAGATCTCGGGAGTTCCCGTCTCCGAACTGCGAACCCTGTCGCTGCGCGGATTGTTGGATCGGCTCGACGTGGGTTCGACGAAGAGTGGCCGAGCCGCGGTCCAGGTCATCGGAGATCACCTCGACCGCCTCATGCCGTTTCGAGAGGTCGTCATTCCCGTTCGTGTCGACGGCGTCGACCGATGGTGGTCTCTGTCGGGTCATCCCAGGCTATCCGAGGCCACGGAGTTCGTGGGTTGGCGAGGCGTGGGCTCGGACATCACCGAGAAGTACAACTACGAGCGGCGAATTCTGTGGCTTGCTGCAACCGACGGACTGACCGGGCTCCCGAATCGCCGGACGTTCGGCTCGGAGCTGTCCGACGCGCTCGGCACCGTCCGAACCGGCGAGGAAGTCCTTGTCGGAATCCTCGACCTGGACAATTTCAAGTCGGTGAACGACACGTTAGGGCACCCTGTCGGTGACAAATTGTTGATTTCCGTTGCTGCACGGCTCAATCGGGTGGTCGACGGCGCCATGTGCGCGCGAATCGGTGGTGACGAATTCGGCGTCGTCTTGCGGGGAACAGGGGACGGCGGAGAGGTGTTCGCTCGCTATCTGGATGCATTGCGTGAGCCGTTTTACGTGCGGGGGAATCGCATCGAGGTTCGTGCATCGATCGGCTATGCCGGCGCACCCGCAGATTCCGAAGATGCGGACACGCTTGTCATGTCCGCCGACCTGGCGCTGTATGCGGCAAAATCCGCCGGCAAGAACCGGGTAGGAAGATACTCGCCGGTGCTGCGGGCGCGGGCCAGGGAGCGAGCATCGGCCCTGCAAGAACTTGGGCTTGCGATCGAGTCTCGGCAGTTCGAGCTGTACTACCAACCGCAGGTTCGTGCGGACACCGGCCGCGTCGAGGGTTTCGAGGCACTGCTTCGCTGGAATCACCCGGTGCGGGGCGTGCTTGCACCGCACATTTTCATCGATGTCGCGGAGGGGACCGGCCTGATAGTCCCTCTGGGGCTTCAGGTACTGAACATGGCGTGCGCCGAAGCCGCGACGTGGCCCGACGACACTTACGTGACGGTGAACGTCTCTCCGGTGCAACTGATGTCGTCCGGCTTCGGATCGGCCGTGAACGATGCGCTGGAGGCAAGCGGTCTGTCCGGCAAACGGCTTCAGCTGGAAATCACAGAGACGGGAGCAGTGGAGGAGCTTGCCGTCGCCGAGTTGGATCGCCTGCGTGCCACCGGAATTGCGATTGCCCTGGACGACTTCGGAACCGGCTATTCGTCTTTCGAGAGTTTGAAGAAACTGCCGTTGGACATCCTCAAGATCGACCGGTCGTTCATCACCGAACTGAGCGAGGGTGATTCGGCAGTTGTCACTTCGGTGGTCGAGGTGGCGAAGGCGCTCGGTATGCAGTCATTGGCGGAAGGCGTGGAGACGGCCGACCAGCTGAGGCTCTTGCTTACCGCCGGTTGCGAATTGGTTCAGGGTTACTACATCAGCCGACCGATGCCGGCGAAGGAAGTAGCCGAGTACCTCAGCGCAACTGCCCACTCCAACGGTGGGTATTTTCATTCGTTCTGACAACTGTGCGCCTTTATTAACCGCGGGCGGTTAATAAAGGCGCACAGCAGGGAGGTTAGCGCGGCGCCATGCGCAGTGCGCCGTCCATGCGGATGGTCTCGCCGTTGAGGTAGTCGTGCTCGACGATCATCTGCGCGAGCTGCGCGTACTCGGACGGCTGGCCCAGGCGGGACGGGAACGGAACGCCGGCCTCGAGGCCCTTGCGGTACTCGTCGGTGACGCCTGCGAGCATCGGGGTGTCGATGATGCCGGGAGCGATCGTGTTGACGCGGATGCCGAACTGCGCAAGGTCACGGGCAGCCGGAACCGTCATGCCGTGCACGCCGCCCTTGGAGGCGGAGTACGCGATCTGGCCGATCTGGCCTTCGAAGGCAGCAACGGAAGCGGTGTTGATGACGACGCCGCGCTGGCCCGACTCGTCGACGGCCTCGGTCTTGGCGATGGCGTCGGCGGCCAGGCGCATGACGTTGAAGGTGCCGAGCAGGTTGACGGTGATGACCGTGCGGAACAGCTCGAGGTCGTGCGGACCCTTCTTGGACAGGATGCGTCCGGCCCAGCCGACACCGGCACAGTTGACGACGATGCGCAGCGGGGAGCCCGACTCGACGATCTGGTTGATCGCTGCTTCGACCTCTTCGCCGCTGGTCACGTCGGTGGGGATGAGGGTGACGCCGGCGGGGACGTTGTCGCCTGCGCGCTCGATCGACGCGGGCAGATCCAGGCCGAAGACGGTAGCGCCGGCGTCGGCGAGGCGCTTGGCTGTTGCGGCGCCGAGGCCTGATGCCGCTCCGGTGACCAGTGCTGCGGTTCCCTTGATTTCCACTTCGTGTGCTCCTCGAGTTAGCGATCGGTAAGGCGGTGGTACGTGTCGAGAACCATAACGCGAGGGTGTATGTGAGGGCGAACGCGCGAGACCCGCGTAGGGCTGGGTACCTTGGACGCGAGGTCTGAGAGCAAAGCACCGGACGAGAGGGGACCTGCGTGAGCAAGGCGCCTGTGCGTCCCGCCGCTTCTGTCGAGAATTTCGAGCGGTTGCAGCGCGACCCGCTCTTCGAAGATCTTGCCGAGCTGATTGCCGAGGTTCTCTCCTACGCGTTCGACGCTCCGGCCGCCGTCGAGATCGAACAGTGGACGATCAGTTGCCTGCCGTCGACCAACCGATCCGCGGAGCGCCATCGCTTGTTCACGCTCAATATCGGTCCGATGGAGATTCTGAGCGTCGAGTGCCATCTGGTCGGCGGTAAGCCGATCGAGCACGTCATGTCCGTGTACGTATCCAGTTCGGCACTGGAATCGCGAACCGGATGCAGCATCGAAGAACTCGACGCCAAGCACGATCTGGTCGCCATCAGACGCACCGAGTTGGCGTCCGCCGACGGCGACGGGACCGTGATCGACTGCAGTCTCGAGGACTCGGATGCGTTGGAACAGTTTGCTCAACTGCCCGTCGACATGACGACGGTTCGTCCGCTCGCGGAGCATCTTGTTGCCAAGGGCAAGGGCCCATTTCGGCAGTATCACAACGCCGGGTTCGCCAAATATGTACTGGAAAGGTCGCTCGACCATGCTTGATCAGTTGCCCATCCGACTCCCGCGTGTGCTGCGAGACGGGGACGATGACGGCGCGGTCGACGTGCTGCAGGAATATTTCACGAGGCCGCTCCGAAAGACCGGTTATCTCCGAACCGGTGCGTTGTGGGATTCCTGGGATCCCAGTGGCAATCGCGATCGTGATGCGAACATCTTCACCGCGGAAGATCTTGTTGCGGTGACGCTTCTGTCGGTTCAGGTTCCGGCGCAAGGAGCCTTCTTCCTGCTCGGGGAGAACAATGCCGAACTGAACCGACTCCTGGCGGACGTGGGCCCGGATCGCGATCTGTCGAACGAACCCGATCCCTTCACTCCGGAATCTCCGGTGTGGCGGTTGGAGACGGCGCTTCGAGAGATTCACGGTGTCGGGCGAACCATGGCGTCCAAACTGATCGCGCGCAAGCGTCCGCGACTCTTCCCGATCTACGACGACGTCGTCGGGCGGGAGTTGGGAACGAAGTCGGCCCACCTGGAACCCGTTCGCGTAGCCATGCGGGAAGACGAGTTGCAGAGTCGACTCCTCGATCTACGTGCACGAGCAGGTCTCGACGAATCCGTTCCGGTCATCAGGGTGTTGGACGTGCTGGCGTGGATGCAGGGTAAGGGATACAAACCGGCACTCTAGCTTTCTTGTCGGTGGGTGGGTTTATTGTCGAATGTATGTTCGATAACGGATCGACGGGCGGTGTGGGGGCAGTCGTCGATGACGGCCGTCCTGTCGTCGATCCACTCATGTTGCCGGACATGCTCTTTGCGACGGCGCAGAGCGAGAACATGCTAGCCGCGCAAAAGGTGCTCGGTGCATCCATGTTGTCGGAGTCGAGATTCAACGCCGAACTCGACGTGTCCGGTGATGTCGACAAGGCGTGGCGGATCGCATGCAACGAGATCGCGGTCATGCTCACGTGCTCGCGTCGTACTGCCGAAGTCCACATCGAGATCGGTGATGCCCTACGGGAGTTCCTTCCGCTCACCAAGGTCGCCTTCGCTGCCGGCGAGCTGGACTATGCGCGTGTGCGCAAGATTGTCGACGGACTCACCGGGGTCGACCCCGAGGCGATCGCAGCACTCGAGCGCCGGGTACTTGCCTCGGCGCACCGTCTTCCGCCCGGGCAACTGGAGCGCGACATCGAGCGCCAGCTCTTTGCCTACGATCCGGATGCTGCCGCCGAACGTCGCCGGAAGATGCTGGAACACCGCGATGTTCGCACGCGAGCAGACCGTCACGGACTCGCCCAGTTGCAGGCAACACTCAGCGCGACCGAGGCCGTCGAAGCGCTTGGCCTGATCAACGAGGCCGCCGGAAGCGTCTGCAACCACGATCCACGAAATGTCTCGACCCGTAGGGCCGACGCACTGGTCGCTCTGCTGCACGGCGAACAGGGGCTGACTTGTCAGTGTGGCAGCGAAACGTGCGAGGCAGCATCCACAGCAGCTCGATCGACTGCATCCTCACGTCGGAAGCCGTTGTTGCACATCGTGTGTGATCTGGCGACGCTCCTCGGATTGATGTCAGATCCCGCGAGCATCGACGGATACGGGCCGATCGATCCTGATTTTGCTCGCGAGCTCGCCGCTGATTCCACCTGGCAGGCCTTGTTCGTTGATTTCCGCGCCCAGGCCGCGGGGAACCGACCGCGTCGGCAGCATGCTCCGACTGTCCTGCCGCTTGTCACCCGACGTGATCGCCCAAGTCGCGAACCGAACGGCTGCGGGGATCGGATTCGGGCAATGCAACGGTTGGTCGCGCGATCACCGGACATCGTTCGAAGATCGGATGGGCATGGCACCCAACCCGATCCGCCTCCCGGCGCGCTGACCTATGCTCCGGGAGCGGCTCTGGCCGCATTGGTGCGGGCCGTCGACGGTCACTGCCGGTTCCCTGGTTGTTCGGTGCCCGCGAACAGGTGCCAACTCGACCACATCACCGAGTTCGATCCTTCCGATCCGAGACGCGGTGGGTGGACCATTGCGAGCAACCTCCAATGCCTGTGTCGTCATCACCATCAGGTGAAGACATACAGGTTGTGGACACCGGTGATGCTGGAGGACCGTGCCATTCACTGGACCGATAAAACCAGCGGGTTGACGGCGGTCACGGTTCCGGAGAGGCACTGACTTCGAAGATGGTCTCCAGACCGTCTTCTTCGTCCCACTGCTCACCGACTTCGCAAAAATTGTACTGGCTGATCAGGTTTCGAGATGCGGCATTGTCCGGGCTGATGGTCGCGCGAACGATGTGTACTTCGGATTCGCGACTCGCGACGTCGAGAAGTATCTCGAGGGCGGTTCGTGCGTAGCCCTGACGCCGGAACGCCGGGTCGATGCGATATCCGACCTCCACCATCCCGCGCGCATCGGGGCGACCGTGGAATCCGGCCAACCCCACCGGCGTCGAGGTGCGGGCATCGACTGCGATGCGGGTGATCCACGCGCTGTCGAGGGGATTCTCTGCTATCTGCTTGCTCCGGTAGCGCCACAAGCCCTGGCATTCTTCGCCGAGGAGATACGGGGTCAGGAGGTCGGGTGCGAGTTCCATTGCAAGAGTGGCGTTGTCTTCACCCAGTGCGTGCAGGGCGAGTGATGGAACCTGGACCAGTTGAAGTCCACGTCCGTCGAGTGTCCAGGGTAGTTCGGTGACTGTCACAGGTCGGCGATCGGCGTCGACAGCGTTATGTCGACGCCGATGCTCCGGAGATTGCCGTCGAGAACCTGCCAGATGGAGCGTTCGAGGAACTCGGCCAATTCTGCGCTGGTCACATCGGAACCCGGCTGGCTGAGCCAACGGTTGACGCTGACGTCGACCAATCCGATGACGCCGAAAGCCAAGGGCTCCGCCATCTTCGACGGTTTGCCACGGCTGGTGAGGATCGTGCCCAACAAATTTCCCAATTGGACGGCGATTGCCGTCTTGGTTCCGGTCACCACTTTCGAACCGGTGGCCCGCGTACTCGGCGAGCCCTTGCCTAAAAAGTGGTGCAGTCGTGGATATTTCACAATCCACTGGAGGTAGGTCTCGACGGCCCGTGAGATGGCCTCGCCGACGGTGCCTTGTGGCGTGAGGGTGGGGGTCAGGTCGGTCATCATCATCTCGAGGATGCGGACTCGCAGCTGCTCGTCGAGGTCGGCTCGATCCTTGAAGATCCGGTAGACAACGGAACGGGGGACGTCGGCGCGCTCGGCGATCTGCTGGACGCCGACGTCGGCGCCACCTTCGTTGACTGCATCGAGTGCTGCGTCGAGGATCCGCGCTTTGCGCTGTTCCTTGTGATCGTTCCAGCGAGTGCTGCGCCCGTCGGGCTGCGCCGACTCGGCTGTTTTTGTCATAAATCGAACGATACTCACCCCGCCATTGACTGGACAAGATGTCTCACATACTTTGGTGGGACAGCGTGTCACACACAGATACCGTTCTCTTCAGGAGTGGCAATGAGTAACAGGGTTTTTGTCGTCGGCGTCGGCATGACGAAGTTCGAGAAGCCGGGAGCCCGCGAGTGGGACTACCCCGACATGGCACGCGAGTCGGGTACCAAGGCGCTCGAAGACGCGGGTATCGACTACACCGAGGTCGAGCAGGCATACGTCGGCTACGTCTACGGCGAGTCCACCGCAGGTCAGCGCGCTGTCTACGAGCTCGGTCTGACGGGTATCCCCATCGTCAACGTCAACAACAACTGTTCGACGGGATCGACCGCGCTCTACCTCGCCACGCAGGCGGTCAAGAGTGGTCAGGCCGACTGCGCACTCGCGCTGGGCTTCGAGAAGATGCAGTCCGGGTCCCTCGGATCCACCTACGACGACCGTGAACAGCCCCTCATGCGGCACCTCCTCGCTCTCGCCGAGCTGCAGGAGTTCGCGATGCCGCCGGCTCCGTACATGTTCGGCGCCGCGGGCGTCGAGCACATGGAACGCTTCGGAACCACTGCAGAGCAGTTCGCGAAGATCGCCGTCAAGAACCACAAGCACTCACTGAACAACCCGTACGCGCAGTTCCAGGACGAGTACACCCTCGAGCAGATCCTCGAAGCACGCCAGATTCACGGGCCGCTCACCAAGCTCCAGTGCTCGCCCACCTCGGACGGATCCGGCGCGGCGATCATCGCCAGCGAAGCATTCGTCGAAAAGCACGGGCTCGCTGCTCAGGCGATCGAGATCGTCGGACAGGCCATGGTCACCGACATGAACAGCACTTTCGAGGACAAGAGCGCCATCAGCCTCGTCGGCGCGGACATGACCCGCAAGGCCGCCGAGAAGGTATACGCCCAGGCCGGGATCACCGCCGACGACGTCGACGTCATCGAACTCCACGACTGCTTCTCCACCAACGAGTTGCTGACCTACGAGGCACTTGGACTGTGCGCCGAAGGTGACGGCGGCAAGCTCGTCGACGCCGACGACACCACCTACGGCGGACGCTGGGTGGTCAACCCGTCCGGCGGCCTCATCTCGAAGGGCCACCCCCTCGGAGCAACAGGCCTCGCGCAGTGCGCCGAACTCACCTGGCAGCTCCGCGGAACCGCGGACAAGCGTCAGGTCGACGGCGCGAAGGTCGCCCTCCAGCACAACATCGGACTCGGCGGTGCAGTTGTCGTGACCGCATACAAGCCCTACGCACGCTGAATCACACCCTCAACCCGCCAGCTACCCACTAGGAGTTTCATCATGGCTTCCGTTTCCGTCTCCGCCGTACTGCCCGCATCCCCCGAGAAGACCTGGGATGCGCTCTCCGATCTGTCTCGCTGGGAAGAGTGGCTCACCATTCACCAGGGCTGGAAGAGTGAACTCCCCACCGAGGTCGCGTTGGGCGCCAAGTTCACCGAGGTCGTCTCCGTGATGGGTATGGCCAACAAGATCGAGTGGACCGTCGAAGAGGTCGAGGTTCCGAAGATGGTCAAGATTGCCGGTACCGGAATGGCCGGCGTCACCGTCGAATTCATCCTCTCGGTCGAGGCCGACGGTGCGGGTTCGAAGGCAACCGTCGACGCCAGCTTCAAGGGCACCATGATCGTCGGGCCGATCGGCAAGGCAGTTGCCAAGAACGCCAAGGCTGATCTCGAGGCCTCGCTGGCCAAGTTCGCCGAGCTGGTCGGGTAACGGCTCGATGACGACACCGAAGACCAACGCGGTCGAATTCGATACGTCCGGGCTGGACGTATGGACCGATCCGGAGCACTTCGAGGTGACAGCCGAGCGCATCGCCGAATATGCCGCTGCCACAAACGACCCCATCGAGCGACACCTGAAAGGCGAGATCGCTCCGCCGGTCTTCGCGGTGGTACCCGTCTTCATGTCGATGGCACCCGCTGCGCTGTCGGTGGCGCCGGTCGAACTGCTGATGAAGCTCGTTCACGGTGAGCAGGACTTCCTGTTCCACCGTCCGATCTACCCTGGCGACCATCTGGTCGCTCGCGCCAAGCCCATCGGATTCGAGGGCCGGGACAACGGGTCCACCGTCGTCATCTACGTCGAAACCAAAACCGACAAGGGTGAATTGGTCAACGAGCAATGGATGACAGCGTTCTTCCGCAAGGTCGACGCGGGCCCCGGACTGGGCGAGAAGGCTCCCGAACACCGATTCGACGACGCTCTTCGCGCTGGTAGTCCCGCAGCGGTGGTGAATCAGCACATCGACGAGGACCAGACGTTCCGGTACTCACCGGCTTCCGGCGATCCGATGCCGATCCACCTTGACGAGGAGATCGCTCGGATGTCCGGTCTCCCCGGAATCATCAACCATGGACTGTGCACGATGGCGTTCACGTCGTGGGGAGCCCTGACCGAACTGGCAGGCGGCGAGACCGAGCGGTTGCGCCGTCTCGCAGTGCGATTCGCGAAACCCGTACTCCCGACCCAGGACATCGAGACGGTGTTCTACAAGTCGGGTTCGGCAGACGGAGCCACGTCGTACTCGTACGAAACCAGCGCGGTCGGCGACCTCGTGATCAAGGACGGCCTGGCGGTCATCGCCGACAAATGAGTCTTCATGTCCGACAAATGAACTGATGGGAATCTGAACTGATGGGAAGTCTCGACGGTCGCGTAGCGATCATCACCGGAGCAGGACGCGGCATCGGCCGTGAGCATGCGCTGCTCTTCGCTCGTGAGGGTGCGAGCGTCGTGGTCAACGATCTCGGCGGAGCAAACGACGGTTCCGGTGCAGATGCCGGCCCCGCGCAGCAGGTAGTCGACGAGATCGTCGCTGCAGGCGGCAAGGCTGTTGCCAACACCGACAACATCGCCACCTGGGACGGCGCCGAGGGCCTCGTCAAGCAGGCCGTCAGCGAGTTCGGCCGACTCGACGTACTGGTCAACAACGCCGGCATTCTTCGTGACGCCTTCATCGCCGGTATGGACGAGAGCCAGTGGGATGCAGTCATTGCCGTGCACCTCAAGGGGCACGCAGCGACGCTGCACCACGCTGCCGCGTACTGGAAGGACCAGAGCAAGGCAGGCGAGACCGTCAACGCTTCGGTCATCAACACCGCTTCGGCTTCGGGTACCTTCATGCCCAACGCGGGCCAGGGCAACTACGGCGCCGCCAAGGCGGGCATCGCAGCCCTGACTCTGGTGGCCGCTGACGAGCTCGATCGATACGGCGTGCGTGTCAACGCTATTGCGCCGATCGCGCGTACTCGGCTGACGCTGGCGACACCCGGTATGGGCGCGTTGTTCGCCGCCGAGGTCCCCGAGGGTGAGTTCGACGCGTTTGCGCCGTCCAACATCTCCCCGCTGGTGGCCTATCTAGCGGCAGCGGATTGCAAGCTGACCGGCAAGGTGTATGCCGTTCAGGGTGGGGCCATCACGGAACTCGCCGGCTGGCACGGTGTGAACACCATCGAGAGCGAGGGTCCCTGGACCACCGCCGACCTCGCAGAACGACTGTAAGCGCATGGCACGCAACGCATACGAACTCGGTCTCGGGCTGAGTGAGGAGCACACCGCGCTTGCAGATTCGGTGCGCTCCTTCGCCGAGCGCACCATCACCACCGAGCAGGTGCGCGCGGCCGTGGAGTCGCGGACCGAGGACAAGTTCCCCCAGTTCTGGACGGCGCTCGTCGGGCAGGACCTTCTCGGGCTCGCGGTTCCGGAAGAGCAAGGTGGTCACGGCGCCGGCCTGCTGACCTTGGCAGTGGCACTGGAAGCATTGGGCCGCAAAGTCTCTCCCGGCCCGTTCGTTCCGACGGTATTGGCAAGTGCCGTTCTCGGTGTCGCCGATTCCAAGGCGGGACCCGAGTTCCTGCCCGGTCTGATCGACGGAAGTCGTACGGCAGCAGTCGCCTTGGGTGCACCGTTTGCGGCCGAGTCGTCGGACGGTGGGTACAAGATCACGGGCGCACTCGACGGTGTGCTCGGTGGTGAGCACGCCGACGTACTGCTGGTTCCGATCCAGTTGCCCGAGGGCGTTCGCTACGCGGTGCTCGAGAGCAGCGCAGTCGCGATCACCGTTCAGGACAGCATCGACGTGCTGCGCGGTAGTGCGCGGATCGAAGCTGACAATGCTCAGATCAGCGCCGAACGGATACTCGACGGTCTCACCGAGGCGCGGGTACGGTCCATTGCCGCAGTCGTTCTCGGCGCCGAAGACGTCGGCGTCATGTCCTGGTGCGTTTCCACTGCGTCGGAGTACGCCAAGACACGCGTGCAGTTCGGGCGACCCATCGGCCAGTTCCAGGGCGTCAAGCACAAGTGTGCGCAGATGGGCATTGCGCTCGAGCAGGCACGCGCCGTTGTGTGGGATGCGGCAAGCGCATTGGACAAGGGCGACGACACGGCAGATTTTGCCGCCGATATCGCAGCAGTCATCGTGCCGGACGCCGCAGTGCAGGTAGCGCAGGATTGTGTGCAGGTCCACGGCGGCATCGGCTTCACGTGGGAGCACGACGCCCACCTGTACTACCGGCGCGCGCTCTCGATCCGCGGCATTCTCGGCACCCGCGAGGATCGAGCCAATCGTGTTGCGCAGCAAGCACTTGACGGTGTCAGCCGGGCTTCGGTTCTCGAACTGCCGCCAGAGGCGGAGGAGATCCGCGGCGGCATCGCGGCCGAGCTTGCCAAGTTGGTCGAGCTCGACGAGGACGACCAGCTGATCGCGCTCGGCGACGGCGGCTGGGTTCAGCCTCACCTGCCGAAGCCGTACGGGCGCAGCGCCGCTCCGCTCGAGCAGATCGTCATCTCCCAGGAGATCAAGGCTGCCGGAATCTCGATGCCGCAGCTTCTGATGGGAACGTGGGCCGTGCAGGCCGTCGTGGCACATGGTTCGGACAAGCAGAAGCAAGAGCTGGCCGTGCCTACCCTGCAGGGTGAGCTGGTGTGGTGCCAGCTCTTCAGCGAGCCCGGTGCTGGTTCCGACCTTGCGTCCTTGTCCACGAAGGCCGAAAAGGTCGACGGCGGTTGGAAGATCACCGGTCAGAAGATCTGGACCACGGTTGCGCAGTTCTCCGACTGGGCAATGCTGATCGCCCGCACGGACGCCACCAAGCCGAAGCATCAGGGCATCACCTACTTCGTGCTCGATATGTCGACACCGGGCATCACCGTCCGCCCGCTGCGTGAGATGACGGGCTCGGCGCTGTTCAACGAGGTGTTCCTCGACGACGTGTTCATCCCCGACGAGAACGTGGTCGGTGAGGTCAACGATGGTTGGAACGTCGCCCGGACGACGCTGGCCGGCGAGCGCGTCGCACTGAGCCAGAAGATGGAGGCGTACGCCTCGGACTCCGATCTGCTGAAGTTCGCGAAGTCGGCAGACCTGAGCCCGATCGGACGCTACCGTGTCGGCGAGCTGGTTGCGGAGAGTCAGGCGATCGACCTCATCGGCTCCCGCGTTGTGCTCAAGCAACTTTCGGGGATCGACGTGAGTACGACGTCGAGCGTCGGCAAGCTGTTGGCGATGAAGATCAGCCAGTCGATCGCCGAGTTCGTCGTCGCCGAACTGGGTGCTGCCGGAGCGGTCAGCATCCCAGGTCAGCCAAGCGACAAGGCGATGGAGCAACTCATTTCGGGCCGTGCCACCACCATCTACGGTGGCACAACCGAGGTGCAGCTCAACGTGATCGGTGAGCGCATGCTCGGATTGCCGCGAGACTGAGGGTATTTACCGGCGAGGCTCAGTCCTGGATTCTTCTCCAGGGCTGAGCCTCTTCCAGTTCGAAGGCCAATTCGAGGAGCGTGCGCTCGTCGCCGAGATCGGCGGAGAAATGCGCAGCCAACGGCAAACCATTGCTGGTCTGATGCATCGGTAGCGAAATCGCGGGACCTCCGGAGATGTTGTTCAGTGGCGTGAACGATGTGTACGCGATCAGCTTGTCGAAGAGTTCCTCGAAAGGCTGAGCGGGAGAGAGGTATCCCAGCTCGGGGGTGGTGTGCCCCAGGGCCGGCGAGAGCACGACGTCGTACTTCAAGAACATGGCGCTGTATTGCTGCTGGAGCCGTCGCAGACGATAGAGCACGCGCGGCGTCTTCACCAGGTTCTTCCGGTACAGCGTGTAGAGGCCCTTGGTGAGATTGTCGGTGCCGGACTTGTCGAAGTCGGGTCCGAGCATTTGTTTGCCACCGGTGGAGATGGCAAACGACAGAAAGCCCCAGTAAATGCTGAAGTCGTCGATGAATTCGGGGCCGACGGGCAGTGCTGCGTCCTCGACATGATGGCCAAGGCTTGCAAGGAGTTCGGCCGTAGCTTCGACGGACTTGCGCGTCTCGTCGTCCGTCTTGGTGACGGTGACGGAATCGGCGATCACGCCGACGCGCAGGCGGGTTGAGCTGGGTCCTTCGACCAAGCGAACCGGTGCGAGTCGCGGATTGCGGTAGTAGTTCTCAGCCGCAGACATCCATCGTGCAGAGTCGCGAACAGTGCGAGTAACGGCGCCCTGGGCGATCAACCGGATCGGCATCGACTTGTCGGCCGGATCGGCGATGGTGCGTCCGCGAGTGGGTTTGAGTCCGACGAGTCCGCAGGCAGCGGCGGGAATGCGAATCGATCCACCGCCGTCGTTGGCGTGCGCGATCGGGAGTACGCCGGCAGCAACAAGCGCGGCTGCGCCTCCCGAGGAAGCGCCCGACGAGTACGCCGGATTCCACGGGTTGTGGACGGGTTCTTCCGTCATGTATTCGGTGGACGCACTGAATCCGAACTCGGGCAGTCGGGTCTTGCCGATCGAAATGGCCCCGGTGGAGAGGAACTGCTTCGCGAAATCGCTGTCGGCTTTGGCGGGGATCGCGGTGAAGGCGGTACTGCCCTGCTGGGTGGGAAGGCCGGCGCTGTCGGTGTTGTCCTTGATCGCGGTGGGGACACCGGCAAAGACGCCCTTGGCGGGCCGGTTGCTCCTGGCGAGGGCACGATCGAAATCAGTGCAGGCCAGACCGTTCAATTGCCCCTGCACTGCCTCGGCGCGGGCGATTGATGCCTCCATGACTTCCCGTGCGGTCACCTCGCCTGATTCGATCCGGGCGGCGACGCCGGTGGCGTCGAGGTCGCCCAGGGCGTCGTCGGTGAAAGCGTGGATGGGGGTGTTCGCGGTCATGGGGATCCTTGTCAGGCGGAGGCACTCAGGTCGTCCGTCCAGCATATTGGACGGACGACCCCTGAGTGGCGCTATCTGTGGATTGCGGTATCAGCTACCGAAGATCGTCACTGCCTGCTCTGCTGCCTGCGGCGCCTGCTGGAACACTCCCTGTGGGATGAACTGCTGCGGAATGAACTGCTGGGGGCCCAACTGCTGGAAGTTCGTGACCATCGGGTGGATGACGTTGTTGAATACATCGTTGAACATGTGTTGTGTCCTTCGGTTACAGCGTTTTCGAACTTCTGACTCCATCGACACTAAGCACGGTTCTGACGAGTTTCAACGAAAATTGCTGATACACAGGCAAGTTCAAGTTCATTGCCAGCTGGGGGCCAGGAATCGGTCTTCCTTCACAGCTTGGACGCTGCGCCGTGCAGGTTCTTGGCTGTCGGGGAGGTCTCGACGGATTTGGGATCGGGGTACGTGCCCAGTACGCGATCGGCAGTTCCCGCGGTGGTGACGGTGAACCAGTAGTGCTCGTTCTTGAAGTGGTGGTTGCGGTGATTGCGCCAAACCGACCGGTAGAGAGCAGTTTTCGGCTTGTAGTCACTGTGGATGAGGAAATGTGTCCACTCGTAACCGAGGCCGAGCACGGAAATGAAGGTCAGGAACGTCAGACCGAGTTCGACGCGGGGAAATGTCAGGAGGGCGACGGCTGTCAGAACGGGAATCACGATCAGGAGCGTCTGCCACGGGATGAAGATGAGTGAGACGGTTCGCGGCGCAAAGTGGTGTTCCCGATGGCTGCGCGCCAGCCGTGAATCGAGTGTGACGCCGGCAATGGTTCGCGGTTTCCAATGGAGAACGAAGACGTGAATGATCCACTCCACGAAGGGGAATGCGGCAAGCATCACGAGCGGAACGAGGGCGTCGGTGATCTGCCAGTTGCCCACTGCGATGCGCGCCGCCGCGGCGGCCAGCAGCATGGTGCCGATCATCCACGGCGTCGGTGACTTGCGGAACGTCCGTGCGGCATCGGCGAGAGTGAGAGGCTTGCTCATGGTTTCAGTCCTTCCAGGAAGGTGAGAGCGTCGCCGATTGCCGTCGTGCCGGTGTGAAGGAGCTGTGCGGCTGACGTCTCGGCAGTTGGCTCGTCGTGTGAAGTGATGGCGGAGGCCAGTTTTCGATACAGGTCGGTCTGGCCGACTTCGGCGACCATGACGGATGCAAGTGCAGTCATAGCCGGCTCGTATGCAGCCCGAAGGCTGTTGAAGATCAAACGGAAGGCAATGGAATCTGCGCTGTCGACGACGACGTCCCAGAACGCCAGAGCGCGGTCTTGCAACTCCACTGGATCTTCGGTGGCGCCTAGTTGATCAACGGCCGCGTCGAGTTCTCGGGCGGATTCCGCGGAGATGCGACGGGCGGCCAGCACAGCGATCTGCGGTCCCATCAACTCGCGAGTTTCCAGGACGCTGCGCACCACGCTCAGGTCGGGGACGCCGTCGCGCACCAGCAGCTGGGGGAGAAGTTCGGGTCCGGCCTGGCGTCGAAAATCGCGCACCGACGTGGACTCGCCCTGGCGGACCTCGACGAGCCCGGCCTGGGCGAGCTTCTGAATTGCCTCGCGGACTGCGGGTCGCGAGACGCCGAATGCCTCGGCGAGCTTGCGCTCGCTGGGTAGCGCCTCGCCCGCAGCCAGCTCTCCGGCCAGCACTTTCACCGAAATCTGGTCGAAGACTGCGCCGGAGGCCGAGGTACGTGCAACGGGTTGAAACATGTACCGACCGTAACCCGCTTATCGGTAAGAGGTCAAGTGGTAATACCAGTTCAACGATTGGCGTCTTGGCGTGAAAGAGATACGTCTTGGCCAAGAGGCTTCACCGTAACGGTGCAGGTGAGAGTAATTTTAGGTAGACCTAATTCGGATAACCGTCAGGAAACCCATGACATCACTCCTGTTACCGACTCCAGATACCGATGCAGAGTTCGCTCGCGTCGCCGCGGCCTTGACCCGACGCGGCTTTCTGGGTGGAAGTGCCGCCGCACTGTCCATGCTCGCCCTTGCCGGATGCAGCAGTGAGGACGGCGGTGGCGGTGCGGAAGGCGCAACTCGTACTGTGCAGACGCACTACGGATCCGTGGATGTTCCCGTCAATCCGCAGCGCATCGTCGCCGTCTCATACAACACCCCGTGGCAGTTGCAAGCCGTCGGCGCCCGACCCGTCGCGACGCTCGACTACAGCGCGTACATCGACCAGTTCATCCCGACACAGCAGAAGTTCATCGACGGCTTGTCCACGGTGGGGGTTTTCCTCGAGGTCAACCGCGAAGCCGTCGTGGCTGCCGCGCCTGATCTCATCGTCGGCGATGCGTACGAGATCGACGAGGACATGTTCCGCGAGCTCTCGAAAATTGCTCCGACAGCGGTGTATTCGGGCACGAACCGATCGGATTGGCGCGCTGTCGCCGAGGGTGTCGCAGACGCGGTCAACAAGGGTTCGGCATTGACGTCGAATCGCGAGAAGTATCAGGCGATGCAAGAGCGAATCCGCACCGAATACGCCGCGCAGCTTGGCGAGAATCGGTGGGCCCAGGTTGCTATCGGTGGTTCGGAAGGGCACTTCTCCATCTTGTATCCAACCGGAGTGACCGGCGCGATGCTCGCCGACCTGAACGTGACCCGCGGCGAATTCATCCCGGACCTGCGCCCAGCCACCGGCTTCGAAGCCTTCCCGCTCGAACAACTCGAAATGCTGCGGGACGTCACCGTCGTCATCTACCCGAAGCAGCCGAACGGAACTGATTCTGCAGGAATGAAATCCGTCTTCGCCAGCCCGCTGTGGAGCCGCATTCCGGCAGCAGCTTCGGGCCGGGTATTCGGAATCAGTACTCAGGTCACCGACTACGGCACTGCAATCAACTGGCTCAACGAACTCGAAACCGGCGCTTTGGAGGCACTTTCATGACATCACTTCTATTGCCCACCGCTGACACCGATGCCGAATTCGCTCGCATCACCGCAGCACTTACCCGACGCGGTTTCCTCGGAGCCGGTGCCTTGGCGGGGATCGGATTGCTCACGGCCTGCGGAACCAGCTCCGGTGAATCGGCCGAGGGTTCGATGCGCACCATCAACACGGCTCTGGGGCAGGTGGAAGTGCCCACCAACCCGCAACGGGTGGTCAGCGCCGATTACTACACGGGCCCCGCGATGTTCGACGCCGGGTTCACACCGGTCGGATTGCCGGTCGACTACGAGAACGCCGACGGCGTCCCGGAACCCTATGCGTCCGCTCTGCGGTCTCTCCCGAAGGTGGGACGCTGGTACGAGCCCAACGCCGAGGCGATAGCGGCTTTGTCTCCCGACCTGATCGTGATGACCAACCTGCTGTCGGAGAACAACCCGGATCTTTACGAGCAGATCCGGTCGATCGCACCGACCGCGGTTTTTGCCGAGGACGGGCAGTACGCATGGAAGGAGCGCGCCTTCGGAGTCGCGGACGCGCTGAACCAGAGCGCGAAGGTTCAAGAGTTGGCAGATCGGTACGAGGCGCGGATCGCCAAGTTCCGCAGCGACAACGCTGATGTGCTGAGCAAGGTGAAGGTCGTCTACACCACGTACTTCGAGGAGAGTGGTTTCTCGCTGTACTCGCCGACCAAGTATCAGACGACGGTCATCAGCGAGGCCGGGTTCCAGTTCAACGACCGTTCACTCGCAATTCCCGCCGGCAGCAACGAGTGGTTCCCGAGGGAGCAGTTGGAGCTACTCGACGAGGCCGACGTCATCATCACGAACAGTGGCAAGGGCCCCATCAACGAGAAGTTGGCGAACGACACCATCTTCCAGCGTCTGCGCGCCGTCAAGAATGATCAGGTGTACTCGTTCGACTACGAGGGCGTCGCGTCCTTCGGTTGGGCCCTGACATTCCTCGAGCAGTTCCAGCCGATCGCTGAGGAGATCAGAGCCAAGCTCTGATCTCCTCAGCAATCAAGAGGACGCCGGCGTCACCACATTCAGCTTCGGTTGATGCTGGTCGGTGTATGCCCACGGGCGGATCTTCTCCAGTGCTTTGCCGATCCGGAACACGGTCGGTTCGTCGTACGTATGGCCGACGATCTGGACGCCCGTGGGAACGCCGTTGTGTGCGTGTCCACTCGGCACCGCCAATACGGGGCACCGATTGGCGACGTTGAACGGCAATGTGAGAAGTGCTTCGGCGGTGTTATTCACGTGCTGACCCGCCACAGTGAGGCCGTCGAGCAAAGACTCGCCTGCCGGGAAGGCGATGGTGCCCGAAGTCGGGCAGATCAGCGCATCGAAGGGAGCCATCGCCTCGGCGAGCTCTCGTTGCATTTGGGTTTCCTTGCGAAGGCCGTCCAGAAATGACATTTCCGCAGCGCCCTTCGACGTGATCGCGACGTTGTCGAGCGTGTAGTCGGCAAGAAGATCACCGTGGACGCGAGCAACTTCCGCGACGGATGCACCCATGATCGTTCCGAAATGGACTTTCACCGCTGCTGCCATCGAATCACGAGTCCACGGCAACTCGATCTCCTCGACGATCGCGCCGGCATCGACCAACGACTGTGCGAGAGCCCGGGTGTTCGCCTCGATGTCAGGCTCGATGGGGAAGTCACCGAGCCGCAGGCACAGGGCAATTCGCATTCCCTCGACCGACGGGTACTCGTGTGGCAGCGTGATCGCCGGCCTTAGGGAAGAATGGTCACGCGGATCCGGCCCGATCAGAACGTTGGCCAAAAGAATTGCGTCGTCAACAGTTCGGGCCATCGGACCGTCGCCACGGTAGGAATCCATGGACAGCGGGGCGACCCCGGCGATACGCCCGTACGAGGCCTTGAGACCGACGGTGCCGGTAAAGCCTGCCGGGCCTCTTGTCGACCCGCCGATGTCGGATGCTGTTGCCAGAGTAGTAGTTCCGGCGGCCAGTGCGGCGCCGGCTCCGCCGGAGGAGCCGCCGGGACTGTAATCGAGGTTCCAGGGATTGCGGGTCACGCCCCACAAAGGAGAGTGTGTGAACGCCGCGACGCAGAATTCCGGTGTCGTCGTGCGTGCGTGAATCAGGCCGCCTGCTGCCAGAACTCGGTCGATCACGGGTGCGTTCTCGCGGGCGATGTTGCCGCGCCCCGCCAGAGAGCCTTCGGTCAGCGACTTTCCGGCAATGGAGTGTTTTTCCTTGGCAGCTACCGGAATTCCCTCCAGCGGCCGCGGGTCGGGTCCTTGGCCGCGATACCGGCTCTCGGCTTCCCGTGCGCCGGCGAGGGCCTCGTCGAACATCTCTTCGGTGAAGGCATTGATGTGAGGTTCGAAATTCTGTGTCCGGTCGATGATTGCCTGTAGCAGTTCGACCGGAGACAATTCCCGCGCGCGAAAGTGAGCAATGGCTTCGGTGGCGCTGAGGTAGTGCAGTTCGTCTGACATGACGTTATCTCCCTGGGACAGTATGCGTGGGAATCACGCGCTCCGCGCAAGGGCTCCCAGCGCGGCCGCGGTCATGGCTGTAACACCTTCGGGTAGGGCAGCGGCGGGATCGGGGGCGAAGCGCGGTGAATGATTGGACGGCGTGCCGGGTGGTATCCGTCCCTCGGCGAGCGCGGCAAGGGCGGTTCCGTCGAAACTCTGCAGTGCCGTTCCGCCGAAATGCCAGAACACGGAGGGGCATTGGGCGGCGGTGCCGAAGATTCCGAAGTCCTCGCTACCTGAAAGTGGTTGTGACAGAGTGTGCATTCCCAAGCCGGCCTGTCGCAGGTCGGACATCACTGTGGACGTGGCGTCCGGAGTGTTGACCGTGGCCGGAAAGCCGTTGTACGCATGAACGTCCGGCGTCTCGACGGCGCCGGCTCCGTCCGCTTCTGCGCGGGCTATCCGGCGCACCGATTCGAGCATGTTTTCTCGTGACGTTGCGCTGAAAGTCCTCAGGCTGAGCAGTAGTTCGGCTTCATCGGCGATGATGTTCGCAGCCGTGCCGGCGTGCAAGGCTCCCACCGTGAGCACAGGTGCTGTCGGGGTTGCCGCTTCATGAGCGACCAGACTTTGAATGCGCAGCGCGAAAGACGCTGCCATCAACAAAGGGTCGATGCATGCGTACGGTGAGGACGCGTGTCCACCACGGCCGTGAAAGACCACTCGTATCGTGTCGGATGCTGCCATCAAGATGTCGGGTTTGCTGACCAACATCCCCGCAGGAGTCGGGCCCACGTGCTGTCCCAGGCAGAGGTCCGGTCGTGGGAAGCGGTCGAAGATTCCGTCGTCGACCATCGCACGAGCGCCGGAGCCGGTCTCCTCAGCAGGCTGGAAGACCGCGACAACAGTCCCGGTGATCGATGTCGGATCCGCGGAAAGTGCTGCGCACGTGGCAAGTAGCGCGGTTACGTGGACATCGTGGCCACACGCATGCATGACTCCATCAGTTCTGGAGGCGTAGGACAGCCCGGTGTCTTCTGCCACCGGCAACGCGTCCATGTCGGCGCGTAGCAGGATCACCGGACCGCTGCTCCCTTCGAGAACACCGACGACACCCGTACCGCCGACCCCGACCGTGACGTCCCAGCCACCGATTCGCCGAAGTTCCTCGGCAACAATTGCGGCGGTGCGAGTTTCGTCGCCGGACAACTCGGGGTGTGCGTGTAGGTCCCGGTAGAGCTCGAACCAGTGCGGCTCGACGGTTCGCAACCGCGACGGGTCTCCGAACTCGAGATTCGAAAGCAGTTGATTCATGGTTGATCTTCTTTCAGTTGGCGGTTTTCAGTTGCACCAGGTTCAGCATCTTTTCCCGGGTTTGTGGTGCTGCCATGACCGCGACGATCGCCACGACAGGCCCGAGCGCGAGAGATACGAACGCCGCTGACCAGGAGAGGTGGTCCACGATGAATCCGAATACCAACGGCGCGACTATTCCGGCGACCATGCCGCCGAAAATGATCATCGACGAGGCTGCTCCGACCACCGACGAAGGCAGGCTACGAAGCGGAAGTGCAAAACACGGCATGAAAGCGAAAGAGGCAGCGGCAGATCCGAGGGTGACGAGAACGACGAACAAGGCCGTGTTGGAGACGAAAGGAATCGAAACGAGCATCACGATGCACGCGAGCATGGACGGCACCACGACGACACGACTGTTGCCAGCCAGCCGATCGGAGATTCGCCCGCCGATGACGGTGGTCACGGCGGCCACCACGGTAGCCGGAATCAGAAGGAGGCTTGCGCTCGAGAGGGCGATTCCACGTTCGTCATGGAGGTACGACGGAACCCACGACGACATCCCCCAGATCACGAAGTCGTATCCGAAGAACATCAAGGCGAAGAGCCACATCGCGCGGGAGCGAAGTACGGTGCGCATGTTGTCCCAGGAGGAATCCGGACCGTGGTCGTTCTCCGCCGGAAGTGCCGGCGGGAGCCACAACTTGATGCTGACGAGCGAGAGTACGCCGAGCGCCGCGACGGCCAGAAACATTCCACGCCAGCCGATCAACGGGAGAAGTGCTGCCGCAACAACGATGGCAAGAAGCGTACCGACGGCGTTGGAACTGTTCATCCATCCTGTGGCAGTGGCACGTTGCTCCGGGATGCTCCGCTCGGCAACGAGCTTTACTGCAGCTGCCGGAAACACGCCCTGCGCGAGACCGAAGAGAAAGCGAACAACCAGAAGCGTCCCGAACGACCAGGCAAGGGCAGTGAGGCCGGTGAAGACACTCCACGCCACCAACCCGATCAGAGCCATCCGGACTGCGCCGTATCGATCGGCGAGCAGTCCACCAGGCAGTTGGGCCAGCGTGTATGCAATGAAGAACGTGGAGATGATCAATCCACGCTGGGAGTAGTCGAGATCGAACTCCTCACCGAGCAAGGGGAGAGCGAGGTTGATCGCCAGCCGATCTATGTAGTCGATCGCGTACGCGACGAACAGCAACGCGACCGTGACTTTGGTGGAGCGAAGCACTGGGCCTCCAAGTGGTGAACCTGTGAAGTGATTCACACATCTTTGGCAAACAGGCAGGGATCACCGACCAGAATGCAGTAATCCGGCAATACTGGCCCGATGAAGCCGGAATCCGACACATTCGTGATCGCGGAATCTGATCTGGAGATCATCAATGCACTTCAGCTCAACCCCCGCGCGTCGTGGACGCAGTTGTCCTCAGTGCTCGACATGGATTCGACGACGATCGCCCGCCGGTGGCGTCGCCTCGTCTCGAACGGTCATTCGTGGGTCAACGCGGTCGCAATCGGTCGAACCCACATATTCGGCTATCTCCTGATCAGGACCACACAGGATTCCGTTGCCGACGTGGGGGAGCTGTTACGTCAACTCTCCTGTGCCTATCTGTTGGCCAGGACGGAAGGCGAGTACGAATATTTCGTCGGAGTCGTGGCCGCCGACCACAAGAGTTTGGACGCCTTGGTGTGTGAGCACCTTGCCGCCGATCCTGGAATTCTGTCGATCAGAAGCCGGGTCGGGGTGAAGGTGTACCGGGACGGGTTCAGCTGGGAGCCGGGCGCTCTGGGGCAAGCGGGTCGGGCTCAGCTGGCAACGGCATCGACAAAGGGCGCTGCGGTGCCGGCAGATCCGACAGAGTTCCGCGAGTCCGACGGTGCCCTGTTGGAGGCGCTCGGCCGTGACGGACGTGCCAGCTATGCGCGTCTCGCCGCGATTTGTGGAACGAACGAGACTGCGATTCGACGGCGCTTGGCCCAACTGACTGCGTCGCAACAGTTGATTTTCCGCTGCGATGTCTCGCAACAGGCTGTCGGTTCACCTTTCGAAGTGATCTTCGATGTCGCTGTGGACGGTTCCACCGACGAACTCGGCAATCTTGTGTCGAGTTGGCCGGAGATCAGATTGTTGGTAGCGACTACCGGAACAGCGAACATGTTGATCAGCGTGTGGCTGAGCAGTCTCGCGCAGAGTCTTGTCGTGGAGGATCGCCTCCGTCGAATCGGTAGTGTGCGGATCCTCGATCGACGTGTCTCGTTGTACCCGATGAAGCGATTCGGACAGCTGCTCGGACCAAGCGGAGTGGCAGAAGGTCATGTGCCGGTCGCGATTTGGGGTGCCGGCGACCTTCTTCGCTGAGCGTCAGTCGATCGGCGTCCGATTGTCGTCGACGAGGTGCGTAGCGGAGTCGGTCGCACGGGAGCGCTTCCAGATCATCCGAGCCAGTGCACCCAGCACGGACACGGCCAGGACAACGCCACCGCCGATGATGCCGGCCGACGAGTCCGGGAAGATGCCCTCGAGCAGCAGCCAGATACCGAAGACGAAGAACAGCACCGCGGCGCCGATCTTGATGAATCCGTCCGGAAGGTGCTTGCCCAGCACCGAGCCGACGATGATGGCGAGAGCGTCGGCCGCCACCATGCCTACCGTCGACCCGATCCAGACGCCGATCCAGTCGTTGTCGGTGGCAAGGGTGATGGTGGCGAGCATGGTCTTGTCGCCGAGTTCTGCCAGGAAGAAGGCCGAGGCGACGGCGATGAAGGCGGATCGCGTGACGCGACCGGCCTTGTTCTGCTCGTCGTCGGTGAGATCGTCACCGCGCAAGGTCCAGAGGCCGAAGATCAGGAAAGCGATACCGCCGACGATGGAAATCGCCGCGGTGGGGAGGGCGACGCCCAGGTAGTGGCCGACGGCGACCGAGACGAGGTGAACAAGGGTGGTGGCGACGGTGATTCCGCCGAGGACGACCCACCAGCGATAGCGCAAGGCAAACGTCATTGCCATCAGTTGCGACTTGTCACCGAGTTCTGCGACAAAAATGACGCCGAAACTCAAAAGTATTGCGGCAAGCAAGATTTACTCCTCCGGTCGGTGTAGGTCGGAGGAAAAATGCGAGCCTCCGGCCTGGGCAGGCGCAGTGGGTGCGCTTGTCCGGCCGAAGGTCTCGCCCACCGAGGCCACAGGACCTTCGGTTCGCCAGGCCGGGTGCTTCGCGATCCGCACCAGGCGGAGCGCGTCGAACCAGTATGTCGACACGGGCGATTGGGGGCTACTCCCCTTCGTTGCTGCCCACGTTAGCGCGCCTGAAACGAATTGGCAAAGCGCACAGCAAGTTTGGGAGTCCGAACTTATCGCTTACCGGGGCCGTCACGAGGCGAGGAGCATGGCCAAAACAGCGGTGTCGGGATCGCTGATCGGATCGATGCCGACACGACTGATCATGGAGACGACTGTGCCGTCCGGCTCAGCCTCGACCCACGCCGCACGATGCTCCAAACCCAGATAGGGAAGGCCTGGCAGCAGTACGCACCCCGACGCGCTGCCCTCGCATTCCGGCAGGCTGGGCGTGGTTTCCGACGGTGGGTGCAGCATGATCAGCGCCGGTGGCTGATGGTCGGAGAAACGGCCGGGTGTCAAGGCGAAATCGCCGAGTACCGGACCTTCGGCAACCACCAGACCGACGGTGCCCGGCTGCGGATCTTCGGGAACGTCTTCACGGACCCCGAAGACCGTCGTGGTCGGCAACAAACCTGGCATCGAGGCCACGCGGACAGCCAATGCGAGAAGCTGCGCCCACTCCTGGGTGGTGTCCGGCCAACGACCGGAAATGACGAACCCCTGCAAAGACCCAGCGGCTTGGAACGGAGAAATGCCTATTGCTTCGTTTCTGTTCATTTCTGTTCCTCCCTCGGTGCTGGGGCAAATCTCGGGCAGACGCGCATGCGTCGGTCCGGCACACCTCGTTGGGTAATCGAAATATGCACCCATTCGGTACTGGCACACAAGAGAGGGAGAGTGCCAGCCAGGTTTGCGCTGGTGAGGGCGGTGGTATGCGCAGACATGACTCTGTCGAAGAACCGTTCTCGGCTGGAAGACCTGGCAACGCAGGCGTGGATCTTCGGATATCCCCTGTTGATTGCTGCGGTATCGCGGGATGTCATGACGGCGGTGCCTTCGCCGGTGGCGATGAAAGCCCCGCTCAACCAGTTCGCATACGCGCGTACGACGCCGGATGCGACCTTCACCGATGTCGTCTCACCCAACGCGGACACTCTCTACTCGTCGGGGTGGCTGGACGTCTCGACGGAACCGCAGGTGCTCTCACTGCCGGACTTCGGCACGCGGTACTGGCTGGTCCCCATCCTCGACGCGTGGAGCGACGTGTTCACGGTTCCGGGATCTCGGACAGTCGGGCGGACCGGGGGACCGTACCTGGTGGCCGGGCCGAATTGGAAAGGCAACGTGCCCAAGGGTTTGACGCTGCTGCGGTCTCCGACGGCGATGAACTGGATAGTCGCCCGCTACGCGACGTCGGGGGGAACAGACCTGGCAGAAGTGCACAGCCTGCAGGACCGGACGCGACTCACTCCTCTGTCGGAGTGGACGGGTGACCCGCAGGACTACACGCCTGGTGAAATGCCGGTGAACCCTGCCGTCGACACGCGGACGCCGCCGGTGGACCAGGTGGCCGCCATGGACGGCGAGGCATTCTTCACCAGACTCGACGCACTTCTCGACGACAATCCTCCGCGTCCGGAGGACACCGAGATGATGAAACAACTGTCCGACATAGGAATCGGCTCCTCCTTGCCCTGGAGGTCGCGTCCGCAGGAGGTACGTGATGCCCTCGATAGAGCTGCGCGAACCGGTATGGACGTGCTGAGCGAGATCGCCGAAGAGGCCGAGGGCAGTCCGAAGAACGGCTGGACGATGCACCGCGGCTTGGGACACTACGGAACCCATTACGCTCAGCGGGCTCTGATCGTCTGGCTCGGTTTCGGGGCCAATCTCGACGCTGATGCCGTGTACCCGCATGCCACGACGGACGTCGACGGGAAGCCGCTGACCGGGGCGAAGAAGTACGTCCTGCACTTCGAGAAGGACGAGCTGCCACCGGTCGAGGGCTTCTGGTCGCTCACGATGATGAACGAGCGGCAGTTCTTCGTGGACAACCCGATCGACCGATACGCGATTGGCGATCGAAGCGATCTGGTGTTTGCCGACGACGGTTCCCTCGACATCTATCTTCAGCACGAATCCCCTGGTGGTGAGAAGGAGCGGAACTGGCTGCCGGCTCCGTCCGGCGACTTCAACGTCTTTCTGCGCCTGTACTGGCCGAAGGCTGCAGTGCTGTCGGGATCGTGGACTGCGCCCGGTATTCGAGAAGCAAGTATTCGAGAAGCAGGCTGAAAGTCCCCTCGCTTCGTACCCGAAGAGCACAACTCGGTATCAGCCGCGCGTTTCGATGGGCGGAAAGGTCACAAGAGTCATACGATCTGTCGGTACTGCCCTGTTTGAAGAGCTGTTGAATCGGTCAGAGACACCCGCTTGTTTCGGAGGCTACTGATGGTCACGCAGAATCCGTTCGTGCAGTACGGCAAAGAGATCTGGTGGATGATCCTGATCCGCGGAATCTTCGGCGTGATCTTCGGAATCATCGCGCTCGTGTGGCCGGGAATTACCGTGGTGGCCTTGGTTTTCCTGTTCGGTATCTACTCCATCGCCGACGGTTTGATCACGATAGTTCGCGCCATCCGGGACCGCGAGCATCTGAGCTCGTGGGGTTGGTGGGTGTTCACGGGCGTCGTCTCGGTCGGAGCCGGCATCGTCGCGCTGGTCTGGCCGGGCATCACTGCGCTGGTGCTGCTGTACATAATTGCCTTCTACGCCATCATGTTCGGAATCTTCGGAATTGTCGGCGCCTTCAAGATGAAGGCGCTGCCCGGATCCAGTTGGGGATGGTTGCTCGCCGCATCGGTGCTTGCTGTCATCTTCGGCATCATTCTTCTCATCGCGCCCGGCGAAGGCATCATCAGCCTCATCTGGTTGTTGGGTTGGTACGCAATCCTGTTCGGCCTCTTCATGATCGTGGGAGCATTCCAGATCAGGAGCCGGGCAAAGGAAGCCGGTGTTCTCTAAGAAGGGAAAGCCGGCCGTCGAGGCTCCCACTCCGATCCCCACGCTGTCCGGTAGCGAGAACTGGTCGATCCCGCGCGGTTTGATCGTCCTGCTCGGTATTGCCGCCACCGTGGTCGCCGTCGGCGGAATGAAGGTGTTCGGCGGCATCCTCGGACCGGTATTCCTGGCCCTGGTGCTGACGATTGCCGTTCAGCCCATTCAGGATTGGTCACAGCGCCGAGGGTGGCCCAAGTGGGTCGGGATGTTGGGCTCACTGGTCACCGTGTACCTGATTCTGCTCGGGTTGGCGGCGTCGTTGATCGTGTCGACGGCTCAGTTGGCGACGATCCTGCCGCAGTACTCCGAGGAGATGACCAACCTCCTCAACGAGGGCCGCGACAAGTTGGCCGACTTCGGAGTGAGCACCGAACAGATCCAAAGCACGCTCAGCAGTGTCGATCTCACGAAGGTTGTGGGTGTCCTCGAAAGCGGGCTGGAGGGCCTGCTCGGCATCCTGTCGGATCTGGTGTTCATTCTCGCGTTGTTGTTGTTCATGGCCTTCGACGGGATGAGCATCCGCTCGCGGTTGCATGTGCTGTCCGAGCAACGTCCAGAAATCTCCTACGCGCTCTCCACCTTTGCCGCCGGAACTCGCAAATACCTGGTGGTCTCGACGGTCTTCGGCCTCATCGTGGCGGTACTCGACGGTGGCGCGCTGTGGCTCATGGGCATTCAGCTGCCCGTCCTGTGGGCGTTGCTGTCCTTCATCACCAACTACATCCCCAACATCGGGTTCGTCATCGGCGTGATTCCACCGGCGCTCCTGGGACTGTTGCAGGGCGGGCCGTGGCTGATGCTGTGGGTGATCGTCGTCTACTCCGTCATCAACTTCGTGATCCAGTCCATCATCCAACCCAAGTTCGTCGGCGACGCCGTCGGACTGTCGGTGACGATGACGTTCCTCTCACTTGTCTTCTGGTCGTGGGTTCTCGGGGCGCTCGGAGCGCTGCTGGCGATCCCGCTCTCGTTGTTGGTGAAGGCCGTCCTGCTCGATATCGACCCAGCCACGCGCTGGGCCGACATCCTGATCAGTGGACCTCGGGACATGTCGAAGGAGGAACCAGAGGAGTCTGAGAAGCCAGCCACGCCCGCAGGCTAGGGCTCTCAGTGTTTCTACAAGTTGTTGCTTTATCGTCTCGCCCATGAGCGCCGAGAACACCACAGAAAACTCCCATCGCCGGCCGTCACGACTCGGTCGACGGCTGGCAGTCGGTGGTGTGGCCGCGATCGTCGCGGCTGCGGTGGCGGGGATCGGGTTCGTGATCTTCGCGGGCGGTGCCGACACCTCGAACACCGTCGCGATCGTGAACGCCGACGCGGGAACCACGCTCGACGGTAAGGAACTTCGGGCCGGCGACACGCTGGTGGACACGTTGGGCAAGAACGAAGACTTCGACTTCCAGGTGGTCGACAACCCCGGCGGGAGCTACTTCGCGACGCTGACCGTGCCGGAGGACTTCAGCGAAACCGTCGCGTCGATGTTCGGCATGGATCCACGGCAGGCGAGCGTCGACCTCGAGGTGAAGGGCTCGGATTCGGAGAAGTCGGCCGAGTTGACTCGGGCCGTGTCGGCGCAGGTCGGCGCGGACGGCATCAAGGGGCTGCTGGCTCAGACGTCGGCCGCCAGACGCTCGATCGATCAAAACCTCACCACCGCACAGATTCTGGTCGCCGGAACCAACGAGGCCGGAAAGTCCATCGATCAGGTGAAAGCAGGCGCAGGCACTCTGCTGCCGTACCTCGAGACCGCACGGTCCGGGGCGTTGGAGCTGATGAGCGTCGCGGATCAGGTGTCCGGTGTTGTCGATCAGGCGTCGGGGTCGGCGGAAGAGCTGGCCACGCGCGCGGACTCACTGGGCCTGACGCTTGGGGAGGCGTCGTCCTCGACCGCGGAACTGAAGACACGAATCGACACGCTGCAGACTGCGCTGAACGGCCTTCCTATCCCGCCTGACGTGACAGCGCAACTGGCCGGTGTGAGTTCGGATCTCGGTGCGCTGAATGCGCAATTGGGCACCGTTCCGGCGCTGTTGGGTGGCTCGGTCGGGCCCGATACGGAGCTCGGTGATCTAGTCCGCACCGCTGTCGGGCAGCTGCAAGGCGCGAGCGATCAACTGAGCAGTGCTGCCGGACAATTGAACGACGGCCTCATTCCCATCGCTGATCAGGCGCCGCAGATGCTCGGTGACGTGACCGATCAGATCACCCAGGGATTCACGACGCTGCAAGGAATCGCCAAGTCACTGGTCACGGGCCTCGACGGCGCAAAATCCGGTATTCCCGCGATGACCACCCCGCAGCAGGTTCAGCTGACCTCGGTGCTGTCGGATCCGGTGGCCGTGAATCAGACCACCGCGAGCAGCGGTGACTCCGGAACTCGCACACTGGCATTGGTCTTCGGAGCCACGACGGTCCTGCTCGGTGGTGCTCTGCTGACACGAACGGCGGCGCCCCTGGTGAGGCGCCGCCGTTCGCAAGAAGAGCGTGACTAGACGATCAGACCTGCGGTCTGGGTACGTGCACGGTCGAAGCGAGCCGAAACGTCGTTCCAGTTGACGATGTTCCAGAATGCCTTGACGTAGTCGCCCTTGACGTTCTGGTAGTCGAGGTAGAAAGCGTGCTCCCACATGTCGAGGAGCAGCAGCGGCGTGAGGCCGATGGAGATGTTGCCCTGCTGATCGTAGAGCTGGACGATGATCAGACGCTGTCCGATCGAGTCCCACGCGAGGATGGACCAGCCGGAGCCCTGGATGGCGTTGGCGTTCGCGGAGAAGTGAGCGCGGAAGAGATCGAACGAACCGAAGTTGTCGTCGATCGCTGCGGCGAGTTCACCTTCGGGCTTGTCGCCACCGTCAGCGCTGAGGTTGTTCCAGAAAACGGTGTGGTTGGTGTGGCCACCGAGGTGGAACGCCAGGTTCTTCTCGAGCAGGTTGGCCTGCGCTGCGATGGTGTCGTTCTCACGAGCCTCGGCCAGCTTCTCGAGTGCAGCGTTGGCACCGGCAACGTAAGCCGCGTGGTGCTTGTCGTGATGCAGCTCCATGATCTTGCCCGAGATGTGCGGCTCGAGGGCTGCGTAGTCGTAGGGGAGTTCCGGCAGCGTGTAAACAGACACGAGGGTCCCTTCTTTGCGGGCTGGTGAGCCCTGGTGCTTTAGAGTGCGTCGATCACCGGTCACGGCGTGACGTCACTCGCGTATGTGCAAATCATTCTTCGGGTTTCCACCCAATAACATTCGTACACCGTCCGCAACAGTCCGGCTCAGGTAGTAATCACCAAAGAATAAAGTTTGGGAAACCGAACTTGCCCCGATCTAAGGGTAAGCTAATATGCGCAAATTCGTCGTAAAGGTGAACGGAACCTTAAACTTGCGCGATGCCCGCACCAGTTTTCCTCCCGGAATCACCAGAGGCGGCCGCGCCTCGGGTGAATCTTCCGGGCGCTGACCTGCTGCGAGCCCTGGCGGTTGCCGCCGTGATCTACTCCCACATCTCTTTCTACGTCATCGACGATCTCGGCTCGGGTTGGTGGGTGATCGACGTCGTCTACGGCGTTTTGATCGAGCCTGCCGAACTCAACCAGCACCTCTCTTTTGTCGGCGTCGCAGTATTCATGATGCTTACCGGCGCTCTGGTGACGCGATCCGCGATTCGCGACGGCCCCGGAAAGTTCTTGACCAACCGATTCAGTCGACTGCTGCCCGCATTCTGGGTGGCGACCGCGATTGCCATTCTTCTGGTCCGCCTCGGAATCAACGGAATGTTCAGCGGTCAGGAAGGTATTTCCGATACCGAAGCGTTGATGAGCTTTTTTCTCGGCGGATTCTTTCTCAAGCCCGAGGTGGCAGTTCTGGGAGTGACCTGGACACTCACCGTCCAATTCCTCTTCTATCTCGCGTGCGTAGCGGCTCGCCCGATACTGCGGCTGCGACCGATCGTCATGCCGCTCGCCGGTGGTGCGCTGTGCTCGCTGGTGCTGCTCTACAACGTCTACGCGCCTCTGCCGTACACCGTGCCGATGCTGTCCAAGATCGCCGCGACGCTGCCGGCCGTCTTCCTCGGCCAGATCATGTACCTCGCGTGGGCGAAGCTCGCTCCCGGCCGCTGGGTGATCGCGGCCGTCCTCGTCCAGATGCACGTCATCATCGTGGCGACCCAGTTCCGCGTCTACTGGGCCGGTGAGCACTATCTGTGGACCATTTCGGTAGTCGCCGCAGCGGTAGTTCTCATCGGCCGCTACGACGGCGTCCCGACGCGCTGGCCGGTCGTGAAGTGGCTCTCGACGCGTAGTTACGTCATCTATCTCGTGCACACCCTGATCCTGTACCGCGTCGTCGAGAACACTGTTTTGTACGTCGGACCGACGCTGGCGTTTGCGCTCTTCCTTCTGGCCACGGCCGCGGTAGCAGAAATCGGCTACCGGTGGGTGGAGCTGCCCGGCGCCCGCGCGATCACGGCGTGGCGAAACAGTCGCTCGCGCGTAGCATCGAAGCATGAGCTGGTACGACGACATTCTGGGACGAGCGTCCGCAAAATCCACGCTGATCGCGCCTGAGGACGCACTCCCGGGCCGAGAGCAGAAAATGCCGGTTCCGACCGCGCACTACGTCAACGGGCATCCGTTGACGCCGCCGTTTCCGGCCGAACTGCAGACCGTCGTCGTAGGAATGGGTTGTTTCTGGGGCGCCGAGAAGGAGTTCTGGCAGCTTCCCGGCGTGTACACGACCGCTGCGGGTTATGCGGGCGGCTTCACGCCCAACCCGACGTACGAAGAGACGTGCTCCGGACGTACGGGTCACACCGAAGTCGTGCTGGTGGTCTTCGATCCCGCAGTGATCTCCTACGAGCAGATCCTGGCGCACTTCTGGGAGAACCACGATCCGACGCAGGGGATGCGTCAGGGTAACGACCAGGGCTCGCAGTACCGTTCGGCGATCTTCACGACGTCCGCGGAGCAGGAAGAAATCGCTCATGCGTCGGCCGTCGCTTTCGGTGAACGGCTTGCCGAAGCCGGATATGGAGCGATCACCACCGAAATCGGTCCGCTGCGCGACTTCTTCTACGCGGAGGATTACCACCAGCAGTATCTGGCGAAGAATCCCGGCGGTTACTGCCCGGTGCATGCCACGGGCGTCAGTTGCCCGGTCGGATTGCTCCGTCAGGATCAGGTTCCGGCGCAGACGGACATCCTTCCGCCGAGCGAATAACTGGACAGGTGTTGGAGGACACATGTGATTCAGCTCGTTAACACTTGCAACTAGATCGAAACAAAGGGAATCTCGATGTAAGAGTGTGTCGTCGAGAGAACTGAGCTCACAATGTCAGGTAGTACGCGAGGAACTGCGTCGCTGCTCCGACGCACCATTCATGTAGGCCACGATCCGATGGTTCGCCGCAGTGATCGGATCGAAGGGTTCATGTCCTTCGGTCTGATCATTTTCGCGATTCTTCTGCTGCCTCTCGCGGTATGGGCAGGGGCTGCGACTGCTTCGAGCCAGAACGCACTGATCGCCAAACAATCCGCCGAATTACACAGTATTTCGGCGACGACGACAGCAGATTCGACGCAGACCACCGCCTCGACAGCCGATTACATTGCGCCGACCACCGAAATGGCCAGCGCGCAGTGGAACTGGAACGGCCAGGTTCATACGGGTGATGTCACTGTCGACTCGGCGACGCCCGCCGGCACCGAGGTCCCCATCTACGTCAATGATCAGGGCGACAAGACCGTAGCTCCGATCACTCAGAGCGCTGCCGACGTCGCAGCCGTGGTGACCGGGGTTTTCACCTGGTTCAGCGTGATGTCGCTGCTGGTCATCGCTTTCATGCTGGTGCGCGTCTTTCTCGACCGTTCCCGCTCGGCCCAGTGGGACCGAGACCTACGCGCGTTCCTCGACGCGAACGCGCTGTAGATCCCGGCCCATTCTTTACTGCAGTTGGGGCATGACCTCGCTTGCGACGAGTTCGAGATGATCCAGATCGGCGAGATCGAGAGTCTGCAGATACACGCGCTGTGAACCGGCGTCGGCGAAAGTGCCGATCTTGTCGACCAGCTCCGAAGGTGTTCCGGCCAGACCGTTCTCACGTAGCTCGTCGACGTCGCGTCCGATAGCCTCGGCGCGCTTCTTGATCTCCGCCTCGTCGCGGCCGCAGCACAGGACGAGAGCGTTGGAGTACACCAATTCGTTCGGATCGCGCTCGTGCTCGACGCAAGCCTGACGAACCCGCGCAAAGATGTCCTTCGTTTCCTCGAGGGACTTGAACGGGATGTTGAACTCGTTTGCGAACCGAGCGGCGAGCGCCGGAGTCTTCTTCTTGCCCGTGCCACCGATCAGGATCGGCGGACCGTCGACCTGGTGCGGTTTGGGAAGCGCGGGAGAGTTCTTGATCTGCACGTGCTTACCGTCGTAGTCGAACGTGTCGCCGACCGTCGTACGCCACAGACCGGTCACGACGTCGAGAGTTTCCTCGAGCAGTTCGAAGCGATCCTTGAGCGCCGGGAACGGGATGCCGTACGCCTGGTGCTCTTCCTCGTACCAGCCGGCACCGATGCCGAGGTCTACGCGGCCACCACTCATCTGATCGACCTGTGCGACCGAGATGGCCAGCGGTCCGGCGTGACGGAACGTAGCCGACGTCACCAGAGTGCCGAGGCGGATGGTGGACGTTTCGCGGGCGATTCCGGCGAGCGTGATCCATGCGTCGGTGGGTCCGGGAAGACCGTCGGAATTCATGGCGAGATAGTGGTCCGAGCGGAAAAATGCGCCGTAGCCGAGTTTTTCGGCGGTCTGGGCAACAGTCAGTAGTTGTTCGTAGGTAGCGCCCTGCTGGGGTTCGGTGAATATACGCAGCTCCATGACTTCCACTCTGCCACTATTTCACTTGGTCGGGACGACGGCACCGACTTGTCCGGCGCCGAAACACAGGGTCGGTCCCGGTGTTGTCGGCGTGATCTTCACGCTGTTTCCGTGGCCGACCAGGCGCACGAACACCGAGTGCAAACCTTGGGTGACGGGTACGGATACTGCGTCGCCGGACTCCAACGCAACATCGATCGTTCCGTCGGCGCTGGCGAGGTAATTGAGCTGAACCGTCCATTCCCAGCCGGCCAGGGGGCCGTCGAGGGGGAGCTCGGTCGGGCCTTCGGCACGGGTGCCGCAGTTCGGCGCCGTTCCTTCGGGAATCCTTCTCGTCCAGGTCACTTCGGCATCGACGATCTGACCGCCGTCGTCGATGGTGCGCAGAATCGGAGTGCTGGAAGAGAATTCGGGGCGATCAGGCAGCGGCGCGAGAACGTTGCTTGCCAAATTGTTCGGAAAGGCGACGGGAAGGAGCACTTCGATCGCGACGGGTTGCTCGAGCAGTGGAGCATCCTGATTCTGTGACAACGACATTCGCGCGTTCGCGAGGTAGTCGCGGGTCGGGTTCTCGCGCCAGATGTCGACGAACGTGACGGTCGAGACGAGCGAACTGATCACGAAGAGCACTGACAGGCCGGCGGCGACTGCGACGGGCAAACGGGCCGGACGTCGCCGAGGCGCAGCGAGAATAAGAGCGGCGGCGAGGGCGAACACCGTCGCCGAATCCGTGAAGTAACGCAAGGTCTGCGCCAACTCGTAAGTGGTGTCGGCGTCGGATCGGGTAGCGGTCATCGCCACCACGGAGGCCAGGAAGTACAGCGCCGCGGCAGCCCAGATCCAGGCAGCGCCGCGTCGGGCACGCACTGTCATCACGGCCGTCGTCAGCAGCGCGACCCAGGCTGCGACCACCAAAAGCGTCGGCGGATCGGCCCAGGCGGGGCTGGGGATCCACCGCTCCCAGCGCCAGGGGCCGCCGAGAAGAGTGGGAAGCATCCCCAAAGACGTTCCGTGATGCAGCAGTTCGGTGGACATCGAACGGCCGTATCCGGTGATCGGAGATTCGACAGTTGTCAGATACACCGGAATCCAGATCGCGAGCACGGCGGCGCAGGCCGTCCACAGGCGTCGGCACTTCGTGACCGCACTTCGTATCGGCGTTCCTTCACCTTGTGTGCGCAAGTACAGCACCAGAAAAGCGAGTGCGACGAACGGAACGAGCACTGCTTTCTCGAAGAACAGCAAGGAGATGACAAAAACCGCGGTGCCCGAGAACACGTAGCGCACCTGCCCGGTGCGGTACAGCTTGATCGCGTCGCCGCATGCCCAGGCCAGCGCGATCTGGAGCGGCAATGCATTGAGCGCGGCTGCCCACCACGAGAACGCCGGAAGTGTCAGCGGGACGAACAGATACAGGATCAACGGAATCAACAGTGCCGGTCGCCGGCCGAGGACCAACCGAAGAGTGCGCAGAAGCGCCAACGACGCGGCGGCCTGACCGATGACGAGCAGCGTTGCCGACAGCGCCCAGTTGTACGGCGCGAAACGGGCGATCAACCCGGTGAAGAAGAAGGCCGCGGGCATGAAGTGACCGTCGTGGTCGTAGAGCAGGAGTTCGCTCGAGAAGAGTGGGAAGCGTCCTCCGCGGCCCATCAGGATGAGGTCGTCCCAGTAGAAGTAATTGCTCGCGGCAACCCAGATGCGAATGACGAGCTGACATCCGATCAACACGAACGCGAGCTGCGTGACCCGTCTCGGGGTGAACGTCAGAGTTGGCTCGGGCTGTGGAGAAGTCATCGACGGTCATGCTTCCAGGTGTGTCAAAAACCGACTTCTCATAAAAAGGGGATACCGGTCTTTTCTGTCTTTTCGGGAGCATTTTCTGAATGGATTGTGAACTTTGCCGGGATAAATGACGTCGACGCCCGAAAGTTCACTGACCTGCGGTGTCAAATTCATCCTCGAGCCTGTGCATCGTTCGCTAACACCTGTCAGCAAATTCTCAGGGTCTTGCCCGTGACCTGTGGATAAAGCCCGATTCATTCATCCAGAACTGTGGATGAACCTGTGGAAACTGTGGATAACTCGAGTTTTTAAGTGGCGGAGGTCACATTATTCGAACAATGCAGGTGAACGCGGTGGAGGTTCGATCACAAATCGGGAGTGAATCCATTTGCTGCCGTTACCGATACGGCGTGACAGAATCGAAGTTGTGAGTGTCGTTCAGGTCTGCGCCCGGTGCGCCGCACGCTGGCCTGTCGTCGGCGGCCCGACGCAGTGGTGCCCGCGCTGCAGCGGCGTCCTGCTGATCCCCACCCGCACCGAGATCTACCAACCGCCCAACCGCCGTGGCTTCCGCTGGATCGCGCGCTCCCCGTCCGACCCCCGCGGCGTGGGGGACGCACCAGTGCGTCGTAGCTTCTCCACTCCGCGCTACGACGCTGTCCCGCAGTGGGGACTCCAGGACGTCGTCGATACCTCACCGGTGCCGCCCTCGCGAGCGGACCGGATGGCCGACCGAGTCGGGCCGTTGCTGACGCTCGCAACGATCCTCTACGGACTGGCGGTGTTCGCCGAACTGGGCAGATACGCGATCCTGGTCCGCAACCGCACCAGGCTGATCCCGCAGCCGCTGCTCACGGTCTCCGACGCCGCCGTGTACTTCACTCAGTTGGGTGGACTGCTGATCTCGGTCTTCGCGGCAATCGCCGCTGTGTGCTGGCTGCTTCGTCGGCGTCGTGAACACTTCGCAGGTGCCCGGGAATCCGATCCACGCACAGCGTCGGAAGTTGTCGTCGGCTGCGCTGTGCCGATCCTCAACCTGGTGATGCCGGCCGTTTATCTCTTCGAGTTGGTCCGCCGCGATCCGCGCGGAACCCTGCTGGTCAAGATCTGGTGGGGCTTCTGGGCATTCAGCGCTCTGCTGCTGGTGGTCAACGCGTACTGGCGATCACGCCCGGGGATTCAGGCAATGGCCGACGGGGTTCTGCTGAACGCTTTCATCGCACTGATCGCTGCCGTCACCGCGGCGTTGACACTCGTCGTGATCCGCCGGATCGAGCGCAAGAGCTGGCGCGGTGAACCGGAATCGGAAACCCGGTGGGTGCCAGTTCCGCGCTCGGTGCTGGAAGAGAAGACGGTGCTGGACGAGAAGACGGTGCTGGAAGAGAAGGAGACCGCTGCCCTGTGAGCCCAGATCGTCGAGGTCCACTCGTCGTTGCGCACCGAGGTGCGTCGGCTGCGCGGCCGGAGCACACCCTCGCCGCCTACGAACTGGCCCTCGAGGAGGGTGCCGACGGGCTCGAATGCGACGTCCGGCTCACCCGCGACGGACACCTGGTCTGCGTTCACGACCGCAAGGTCGACCGCACCTCCAGCGGGACGGGAATCGTCAGCGAGATGACGCTCGATTCGCTGACCGCTCTGGACTACGGGTCGACGAGCGAACCGGCCGAACTGCTGACTCTCTCCGACCTCATCACCCTCGCTCTGGATTTTGCGCGCCCGGTGAAGCTGTTCATCGAGACCAAGCACCCCGTGAGGTTCGGCGGATTGGTCGAAGCCAAACTCCTGGCGGAACTGCACCGCTTCGGGATCGCGTCACCGCCGTCGGCCGATCACTCGCGCGCTGTCGTCATGTCTTTCTCGGCGAGTGCGGTCTGGCGAGTGCGTCGTTCGGCGCCGCTGCTGCCGACGGTCCTGCTCGGTGACGCGTCGCGGTACCTCGGCGGCGGTGCGTCGACGGCTGTGGGCGCTACGGCGATCGGGCCGTCGATCAAGGCGCTGCGCGAACATCCCGATCTGGTCGATCGGGCCGCCGCTGCGGGTCGCGCGACGTACTGCTGGACCGTCGACGACAAGGCGGATGTGGACCTGTGTCGTGAGCTCGGGGTCAGTTGGGTTGCCACCAACCATCCCGGGCGCACGAAGCAATGGCTGGGCAGCGTGTAGATTTTGCCCTCGTGGCCAAGAAGAGCAAAAGAAACAGTGGACCGAAGCAGGGCAGCGCACGCGCAGAGAAGCTGGCGGCACGCCAAGCAGAGCGTGAAGCCGCTGCCGGCGTAGTCAGCCGCCCGTTCGAGGGCCTTGCCGCCGAGTGCGATCTGGTCGCGCTGCGTGAATTCGTTCCGTCCGCCACGGCTCCGTTGCCGGTCATCGGCTCCGACCGTCCCGTCACGTTGGCAACGGTCCTCCCCGGCGCTGTTGCCGCACTCGTCCGCGACGAGGGCGAGACGGCCACTGGATTTGTCGGTGTCCAGGTTCAGGCGCACTCGGCCGACCTCGGCGCAGACCTCGCCGCTTCGGTGAACTGGATCAAGGACGCGGCCCCCGGCGACGCGCTTTCTGCCGCGAACCCCGATTCCGAGACCCCCGCAGTCACCGCTGTCGTCGATCCCTCGGCCCTGCTCGACATCACCGTGCACCAGAACTTCAACTGGTGGATCCCCGAGGGCGTCGAAACCGATCCCGAGGTTGCCGCCACCGTGCAGCACGCCAACTCGGCGATCATGCCCTCTGCACGCCTCGAAGGCGACGGCCTCGTTGCCGCGTGGTGGGTCGACGCCGGCGAGAAGGCGCACCTGCGTTGGGTTCGTCCCGAGAGCGAAGACGACCTGATGCTCGCGCTGGCGCGCGTGCACGCGACCGGTGGACTGCATCTGGGTGAGGGCTCGCGCTACGCAGGCTCGTTCCGCACCCACGGCCTGTTGGTTCCCGTCTTCGATCTCGACCGCGAAAAGCATGCAAACGAGTGGGTAGCGGCAACCGTCGAGCTCGGTGAGCGTCTTGCCGAGGCTCTGGCCGTCGATGCTCCGCTGACCTCGGCCGAGCTTCGCTCGCGCGACGGACTTCGTGGTCGTCAGGTCACGCTGCGCTGATTTTTTCGCCCGAACTATAGGCGTTACGCGAAGTTACGGTTAATGTTGGTGACATGACCTTGTCGCATGACATCTCCGGTAGTGGTCCCACGCTTGTGCTCGTCCATGGCATCGTCCATCGACGGCAGGCGTGGGATTCGCTTTTGGACCAGCTGACGCCGTACCGCCGCGTCGTCACCGTCGACCTGCCGGGTCACGGAGAGTCGCTGCTGCCCGAACTCGGTCCGGACGTCATGGGACAGCTGATCGACGATGTCAGTGAGTTCGTCAAGGAAGTGACGCCGGCGGGGGAGCGTGCCCACGTCGCGGGAAACTCCCTCGGCGGCTGGATTGCCCTCTCGCTGGCAGCGCGCGGAGATGTCGCGTCGGCGACAGCTCTTTCGCCGGCCGGGTTCTTTGTCAATCACCTCGATCAGGTGCGAGCGATCAACACGTTCCGTGCACTGCGCGGCACGGCCAAGCTCATGGGTGACGGATTGCCACGCGCATTGCGGTACAAGCTGATTCGCTATCCGGCGCTCGCCGCGTTCTTCGCTCATCCGAGTCATGTCGGTTATGCAGCGGCGTTGGCCGACTGCCGTTCGCTCGTGTCGAACGAACTCGTCGATCTCGGTCTCGAGATGGACTTCGCGCTGCCGCCCATCGTGGATCCCACTGTGCCGGTGACGGTTGCGTGGGGTCGACGCGATCTCATCCTGCCCGTGTATCAGGCGCAGCGCGTGAAAAAGCCGTTCCCGCAGGCAAAGTTGATGGTTCTGCCCGGCCTGGGGCACGTACCGATGACAGATGCCCCCGAGCTGATCAGTTCGATCCTGCTGGCAGGAAGCGAACCGTTCGGCTCGAGGGCAAAATCCGTGAGTGCTGCAGGCTAGATGGTTCCGCCGGCTGCGCTCGGTGCACCGGTGGTGTCACCGACGGTGCTCATCTCGCGGGACACGAAGTCTTCGAGGTCGAACAGGTTGGCGCCTGCGCGGTCCGCGATGGTGAGAAGTGTTGTCATGCTTGCAACTTCCTCGACCTGCTCCTTGAGGAACCACTGCATGAACTGCTCGCCGAGGTAGTCGCCTTCTTCGCGGGCAGTGCTCGCGAGCTGGACGATCTGCTCGGTGACCGTCTTCTCCTGCGTCAGCGCGAGAGCGATGGGCTCGCGGGCATCCTTGAAGTCGGCCTTCGCGGCGTCGACGCCGGTGAGTTCGACATTGATGTCGCGATCGAGGAAATACTGAACGATCATCATGGCGTGGTTACGCTCTTCCACAGCCTGCTTGTAGAAGTGCTTTGCCAGCTGTGGCAGATCCGCATTGTCGAAGTAAACCGCTGTCGCGATGTACTGATGCGAAGCGTTGAACTCGTTGCGAATCTGGTCTCGGAGTAGTGCGTGGAATTTGGTCATGTGAGTCTCCCCAGAAGTCATGAATTCCAAGATAGTGCAGGTCAGAGGCCCTGTCATCCCAGTATGACCTTATTGTGGTAAGCGTTCCCAAACTAAAGAAGGCCTAATTTTTCTTCGAATTCGGTGAGGTTATCGAGCCCGGTGAATTCGAATGTTTCATTTAGGAATGTCCATTTCACCAGGCGAGTTCCGCGCATTTACCGTCGCTTCCCTGTAGTTCCACCTGTACGGTGGCGTGCCCCAGTTCGAATACCTCGGCAAGCAAGGTTCGGGTTGCTGCGAGCACCGTTGTGGGATCGGCGTCACTGACCGCGGTGACGTGAACGGAAGCAACTTCCATCCCCGAGGTGAGTGTCCAGACGTGCAGATCGTGCGCGTCGACGACTCCCGGCAGAGCGTTGATCTTCTCGATGATCGAGGTGACGTCGATGCGGTCGGGAGCCTGCTGGAGGAGGATGCGAACGGCGTGGCGGCCCAGGTTGAAGGCACGTGGCAAGACGAAGAGGCCGATCGCGACGCCGATGACGGGGTCGGCGTAGCGCCAACCGAACGCGAGCGTGACCAAGCCGCTGACCAGGACGCCGATGGACCCGACCATGTCCGCCATGACTTCGAGGTAGGCGCCGCGGATGTTGATGCTTTCCTTCGCGCCGCTGCGCAGCATGAGGAAGGCGATGACGTTCATCGCCAGACCGACGACGGCGACTGTCGCGACGGGAAGGCCGGGAACCTCGGGCGGATCCGTGAAGCGGCTGGCGGCCTCGTAAAGCACCCACCCGGCGACTGCGAAGAGCAGGATCGCATTGGCCAGTGCCGCAAACACTTCCGTGCGGTACATGCCGAAAGTACGGTCGGGGCGCCGGGCGGCACGCTGTGCGACGAGGATCGCGGCGAGCGCCATGAAGATGCCGAAGATGTCTGTGAACACGTGCGCCGAGTCCGAGAGCAGGGCCAGTGACGAGGTGAAGAGGCCGACCGTCACCTGCAGCACGAAGGTCACCAACCCGAGGCCGGCGGCGATCCACAGTTTGTTGACATGCTTGCCGCTGTTGCTGGTCGCAGCCTCGGCGGGGGAGATTCCGTGCCCGTGTCCGTGTGACATCGAAGGTCCTTTCGTCGACGCCAGCCTAGACACATATGCATATATGCGCAATAGTGCATGTCTTAAAAACTATGCAACATAGTTGTAAGGTGGCGGCGTAGACCTTCATTTGTCATCGACGCGAGGACCGAGAAGTGGGAAGACATCGAAAATCCGAGCCGATCAGACCCGGCGGGCGCATGGCCGCGGTTTCCGTGGCGACGGGTGCAATCCTCGCGTCCGGCAGTTCCATCGGGCACGCGTCGCCGCCGTCGGTCGTAGTCGAGGATGCATCTGCGGTGTCGGCGCCGGAGATCCTCGACCTTGTCCGGTCGACGGATCTTGCCGGAATAGCCGAACAACTCGGCAAGACGCGACAACTCGAATCCGAGCGAGCGGCGCTGGTGTACGAGGCCGAAAAGCCACAGGTGATGGCCCCCGTCAGCGGGACGATGACGTCCAACTTCGGTCCACGGTGGGGAACCACCCACTACGGTCTCGACATCGCGAACGCGATCGGAACGCCCATCGTGTCGGCGACCGACGGTGTTGTGCTCGAATCCGGTCCCGCCGCGGGATTCGGGCTCTGGGTCCGCATCCAGCAGGACGACGGGACCGTCGGCGTCTACGGACACATCAACGAGGCGCTCGTGGTTGCGGGTCAGAAGGTGCGGGCGGGTGAGCTGATCGCGACCGTGGGCAATCGTGGACAATCGACAGGACCACACCTGCACTACGAGGTGTGGCAACCTGACGGACAGAAGACCGATCCGCTCGCGTACCTGAATTCCCGGGGCGTGTCGTTCGGGGAGATGACCACGGGCGACTGAAGTTCTGTCACGACGCGATGGAGGAGCAATGCAGGGGCTTGGCGGACTCGAAGCCGAGGTCATGGATGTGCTCTGGCAGTCCGACGACGCGCTCTCGGTCAAGGATCTGGTCGAGACCCTGGGTGAGCGTCGACAACTTGCGTACACCACCATCCTGACCGTCGTGACGCATCTCTTCGACAAGGGCTGGGTGAGTCGTGAGAAGAAGAGTCGCGCCTACTTCTATCGGCCGAGTCGCAGCCGTGAAGAGGCCACATCCAGAGCACTGCGCGAATTGTTGGACAGCAGTTCCGATTCCGCTGCCGTGCTGTTGCACTTCGCCAAGACCATGACAGATGCCGAGAACGAGGCCCTGCGCCGGGGTCTTTCCGGGGAAGGTGTGCAATGACATTGGCGTTGCCGATGTTTCTCGGTGCGATGCTCGTGGGATTCCTGGTTCCGAGAGTGTTGCGAGCCGTTTCCTCGGCGTTGTCACCGGCGGTGCTGCTCGCGGCGTGGCTCGGCAGCATGGCGTCGGCGTTGTATCTCGCTCTCTCCGCGGTCTTGGTTCTGGTGTGGCCGAGCCACGCGCCGGTCGAGGGGCTGGTCGACGGTATCGCTCGGTGTTTCAGCGCCTTCGCGCACGGCACGAGTTCATGGGTGGGTGAACTGATCACCGGCACAGCCGTTGCTGTGGTGGGTGTGATCGCCGTTCGGATCGTGCTGGCCGGCCGCAAGCAGGCACGTGAGCACGCGAGGGTCCGAGATTTCCATCGTGATGTTCTCTCGATCGTCGCGCGCCGCGACAACTCGGAGTCCGACGTGTTGTGGCTGGATCATCCGCTGCCTATGGCGTACAGCGTCGCCGGAAAGCCTGGATTTGTTGTTGCGACGCAAGGCTTGTCATCCGCTCTCAGTGGAGGCGAGCGTGATGCTGTCCTCGCGCACGAGCGTGCACACCTGAGCGGCGGTCATCACCGAATTGTCGGTGCGTGCGAAGTCTTGGCCGCTGTTCTTCCGCGAGTGCCGTTGTTCGCGGCGGCACCCGCTGCCGTCGGCGCGATCGTCGAACTGTCGGCGGACAGACACGCCGCTCGCGTCACCAGCCCGGCTGCGGTGCGTTCCGCCCTTGCCGTGGTGTCGAAATCGCCGCTTCCTCAGCCGGACTGGAGCTTGAGCGATCGCGGCAGCGCGACCGCGGTGCGATTGAGTTCCCTGGTCGACGGCGACGTGGCGTCGCCTCGGCGACTGACCTGCGCGGTGGCGGCCTGTGCGCCGGCCGCTGTCACGACGGCCGTTGCCGCAGCCGTGACGGTGGCCGTCTCCGCGGGGATCTGCGCTGTTCTGACCTGATCATTCTCCCAAGGCCGAATCGATCTGGGCTTTCAACTGCTCGTAGCTCGGCATCTGGTCCAGCTTCACGTCGTTGAGGAACAGCGTCGGAGTACCTTGGACGCCGAGGCGTCGGCCTTCTTCGAAGTCGCGCTCGACCCGCTCGCGGACGCCGCGGCTGCCGAGGTCGGATTCGAATCGGGCCATGTCAAGTCCGAGATCTTGTGCGTAGGAACGGAACAGCGCCTCCTGTGATTCGGCGGATTCACCCCATTGCGACTGCGTCTCGTACATTTGCTTGTACATCTCGACGAATTTGCCCTGGCGAGATGCGGATTCGACGACCTGCGCCGCGAGAGTGCTGTTGGTGTGACTCGGAATCGGAAAGTATCTGATGCCGAACGTGATTCGACCCTCGTACTCCGCTCTGATCCGCTCCATCGTCGGGTACAGCGCGAGGCAGGCTTCGCATTCGAAGTCGAGGAACTCGACCAGGTTCACCTTGCCGTCGGCGGCCGAGGTCAATCGGTACGCGTCGTCGGTGAGGACGGCGGTGGATTGTGCTGCCCGATCGGCGTTCTCGTTGTCTGCCCGAATCGGATCGACGGTGATGAACGTGATCAGTGCTACCGCGAACACCGCGATCAGGGCGGCGGATATCTTCATGCTTCTGGACACTGCTGTGCACCTGTACCTTCCGTCGAATTCCTAAATACTATCCAACATAGTAGTTAGGTGTAGAGTCGACGGTACCCGCATGGAGACGAAGGAGGACCCGCCGGTGAAGCGTTCGTGAATGACACGCCGCCGCCGTCGATCGGGCAGATGCTGGAGTGGGATACCTCATCCCTCCCGCTTCTTCCTGCCCTGGGAGTTGTTCTTGCACTCTGGTATTGGACTGGCGCTCAGCGAGTTCGCGCGAGTGGGCGACCGTGGCCGTGGCATCGGACAGCGTGTTTCCTCGGTGGGTGCCTGCTGCTGATCGCGGTGACCGGACTGAAGGTCGAGAGCTACGGCTACGAACTCTTCAGCGTCTGGATGTTCCAACACCTGACGCTCTCGATGGCGATCCCGCCGCTCTGGGTACTGGGCTCGCCGGGACTGCTGCTACTACGTTCGACGCCGCACCGAGGAATAGGAAAAGGCATTCTCGCGCTTGCCCTCTCGGCATTGCGCAGCCCGCCGGCGCGGTGGATGCTGCACCCCGGGTTCACGATCCCGGTATTTCTGTTCAGCTACTACGGGATCTACCTGTCGCCGATCTTCGACACCGTCTCGGCGTTACCGGCTGGACACGTCTTTCTCGAGATCTTCTTTCTCGCCAGCGGTCTGCTATTCATCATGCCGGTGCTCGCCACCGGCCCACTGCCGGTGCGACAGAGCTACCTCGGCCGGTGTTTCGACCTGTTCGTGGAGATGCCGCTGCACGTGTTCATCGGCGTCGTACTCATGATGGCGACAAAGCCGCTGCTGACCACGTTCGTGGATCCGCCTCCGGAGTGGGGCGTGGACGTGATGCAGGATCAGCAGCTGGCGGGCGCCCTCGCGTGGTCGTACGGAGAGCCCGTCGCTCTGGTGGTGGTCGTGATCTTCGCGATGCGCTGGAACCGCGACGACAAACGGATGAATGCCGACCTGGACCGCCGCGCCGAGATCGACGGCGACAGTGATCTTGAGGCGTACAACAATTTCCTCAGATCACTGAACGCCGCCGAGCGGCCTGAGACTCGGTAGGCCGGTGGCCCTCAGACGCCGCCGCCGGCGGGCGTCGGCGCCATTGCGTCGGCAGCGGCCGGGGTGTTCATCTCGCGTGCGACAAACGTTTCGAGGTGGAACAGGTTGTCGCCGGCGCGGTCGACGATGGTGAGAAGTGTTGTCATGCTTGCCACTTCCTCGACCTGTTCCTTGAGGAACCACTGCATGAACTGCTCGCCCAGGTAGTCGCCGGTATCGCGCGCGGTGCGTGCCAGCTGCGTGATCTGCTCCGTGACCGTCTTCTCCTGCTCGAGTGCCAACTCGACCGGAGCCCGGACACTGTCGAACTTCGTCACGACGTCGTCGATGCCCGGAACGTCCACGTCGAGGTCGTTGTCGAGCAGGTACTGGATCATCATCATCGCGTGACCGCGTTCCTCGGTGGCCTGGCTGTAGAAGCGCGCGGCCATCTGCGGAAGATCGTGTGCATCGAAGTACACCGCTACCGCGATGTACTGCTGCGATGCAGTGAACTCGTTACGGATCTGCTGACGCAGCAGAGTGGTGAATTCGCTCGAGTTCTTCGCCTGTGTCATCCCAACAGGTTACTGGGTCGTCGCCGCTGAGAGGGAGCTACTTCTTGTCGAGCTGATCGATGACGAAGCCCACAGTTTCCGGTCGGTACCCGTAGACGAACGAGTCCTTTTCGCCGACGTACCAATCGCCGCACTGCAAAGAACTGCCCTTCTCGACCCCCGTCGGCCACCACTGTGCGGACAACGATGCGGGACGAGTTTCGACGGTGGGTCGTGCGATGCAGCTGTTGTGATCTATCTCCGCGATGTTCGCAGTCATTCGCAGGATGCGTTCGTTGCCGGTGGTGCGGATGACCTCGTCGATACCCGTCGCGCCGGCGGGAACCCAACTCGGCAGTGTGTCGATTCCGTTGGATGCTTGTGCAAAAGAGAAGGTTTCGGTTTTCTTGTACGCCTTGGAGTCGTCGAACTTCTCGAAGGTTCCGGAGCAGGACGTCACGAGTGCAGCAGCTCCGACGGCGGCGGCAACGACGGCGAGAGTGCGGAATCGGCGGTGTGTTGTGTTCATACCTTCACGGTATTTTTCGGCGGGCCGTTCCGCGTCCTGCCGGAAAGCGATTTGTTCGCCGGGCCTGTCCTCCCGCGGTACTACCGGAACTCAGGGCAATTACCCCGTCGTGATCAGATCCTGTGGAATCTGCTGATCGTTGGCCAGGGCGTCGAAGAACTGCGAAGCGCGCGCCTTGTCCCACAACAACACGTTGCCCGACCCGTCCACGTCCTCGAAACCGGCGACCGGAACCGTCGTGGTGGTCATCCCGCCGCGAAGCGCCCAGGCGAGTGAGGCCAGATTCCAGATGTGATCGCCTTCGTCGACCTGTAGAGACTTGGCGGTATCCGAGACGAGTGGCCACAACCGGAACGGATTGAGGAACGTGGTCGGACTCGTCGCCTTCGACAGCAACGCCGACATGAACTGGCGCTGGTTGTTCATGCGGTCGAGGTCGGCGAGCGCCGTCGCGCGAGTTCGCACGAACCCGAGTGCGTCCGAACCCTTCAAGTCCTGGCATCCGGCGGGGAGGTTGATCCCGGCCAGCGGATCGTCGATCGGCTGTGCCAGGCACACGTTGACGCCACCGACGGCGTCGACGATGCCGGCGAACCCGCTGAATCCGATCTCGGCGTAGTGGTCGATGCGAAGCCCCGTTGCCTCTTCGACGGTCTGCACCAGCAATGGAGCGCCACCGAAGGCGAAGGCGGCGTTGATCTTGTCCGACCCGTAGCCGGGAATCGGAACGTACGAATCGCGAGGGATGCTGACCATGGTCGTCTTCCCACTTTTGGGGACGTGGACCAAGATGACCGTGTCAGTGCGCTTGGGACCGGTGTCGCCGCCCGTCGCAAGGGCTTGCTCCTGCTCTGGGGTGAGCCCCTCACGACTGTCGGACCCGACGATCAGCCAGTTCGTGCCCGGAGTATCGGCGACGCGTCCCGCGTAGTCGGGCAGCGCGTCGATTCGATTGAGCGAACTGTCGACGTAGTAGATCGCGCCGGCCAGCGCGAGCAGCAAGACCAACAACGTGATGCCGATACGTCTACCCCAGCTACGACGCTTGCGGGGGCGGCGCTGCTTCGGAGGTTCTGGAGGGCGCGGCGGGGCGTTCGGCGGGGTTCGGCGCGGCGGTGCGGGCGCGTACTTCGCCTGGCGCTGCGGATCCTGACGCGGCGGCCCCTGCCTGCGCGGGTCGTCCTGAAACGGTTGCGGGCGCTGGGTCGGCGCCCAGTCCTCACGCCTGGGCTGCTGCGGCGCTTGTGGTGGGACCTGTGACCAGGCCTGATTGGCCGGATTCTGCTGCTGCGGGCGTCCGTCGCGGCGAATGACCGTCGGCCCTTCCGGCGGCATCGGTGGACGCCGCTGCGGGGGTGGGCCCTGACGGGGTGGATTCTGGCGTGGAGGGTTCTGCCTCGGAGGCATCGGTCCACGCGGAGGTGGCCCTGGCGGCTGGCGCCGCGGAGGGCGCTGAGGATATTCGGAGTCGCCGGTCACCAGTTCACGGTACCGGTCACGGCAGCCAGGAGACGTGATCGCGCAGGAGGGCGTAACCGATGAACGCCACCATGTCGATGAGAGCGTGGGCGATGACCAGCGGCCAGAGTTTCCCGGTGCGCTGCCAGTACCGGCCGAACACGAGCCCCATGATCACGTTTCCGACGCCGCCACCGAACCCCTGATAGAGGTGGTAACTGCCGCGCAGGAGTGACGACGCGAGCAGTGATTTGTTCTCGCTCCAACCCAGCGTTCGGAGGCGAGTGATCAGGTAGGCGACGACCAGCACCTCTTCGGCACCGGAGTTCGCGATCGCGGACAGTACGAGGATCGGCACCCGCCACCAGTGATCGTCGAGCGCACTGGCCTGGACGGTGAGGTTGATGCTCAGTGCCTGAGCCACGAGATAGAACAGCAGACCGGGGAGACCGATCACAGCGGCGAGGCCGAATCCCGGTGCTATGTCGCGCCCGAATCGAGGCTTGGGGGTCAGTCCCGCAGCACGTGGACCGATCCCCGAACGCCACAGTAGATAGAGTCCCAGCGCTGCCCACGCGAGAAGCTTTGCGACGCCCAGCAATTGGCGCGCCAGGTCGATCCAGTCGATGGCGGCCCGCGACGGGTTGAGTGCAACCGTCTGATCCGAGAGCGCAACCGGCGTCGCCAAGGATTCGGCGAGCGAGAGGATCCCGGACAATCCGCTGAGTCCGAAGGTGACCAGCAGGACGATCGTGATCTCGATCCAGACTCCGCGTCTGGCGGCCGGATCGAGGGCCGGGCCGGCCGGGACGGGAGTCGGCGGCCGTAACCAGGTGCGGACGGTTTCGCGGGCATTCACCCGCGCAACGCTAGCCGTTTGATGCGCCGCCTGATCGGAGGCCGTTGAGGAAAGGGCACCCGACCAGCATGCGGATGGCGCGGCTCAGCGCGGGAGCGTCGTCGACGGGGTTGGCGAACGGCATCCACACGTCGCGGTCACCGGTGTGATCCTCGACCCGCAGGCGAAGTCCGTAGCGGTCGATGCCGAGTGGGCGAACGCGTCCGGTGCGCATGTACGGGGGAAGCTTGCGCACGAGCAGGTCCACGAGGTCGCGGTGGTCTTCGTCGAGATGCTGCAGCCATGCGGTCTCCATTTCCCAGAAGGGATCGGGGCGGGCGTTCAGCAGTTCGTCCACGGCGACGGGTTCTGCCCCCGTTGCATCAGCGACTACAGCCGAGGCCAGGCTCAAGCGAAGGAGGACCGAGGTGTGGCCGATGTCGAGGAGCCCCGGGTGGGGATGTTCGGATGCGACGTCGTCGGCGAGAACGCGTGCCTCGTAGTCGGGCACGGCGTGTATCGAGCCGCGAAGCCACACGAGGGAGCGCACGGGCTCACGCAGACGCAGTGGTGCGTGATCGGTGATCTCGAGGACGGCAGGCAGGCCGCCGCCGCCGGAGTTCCAGGCCAGGGCCGCAGCTGCGGAGGCATGTGGGACTGCAACGACGACGTCACCGTTCGAACGCAGGTGATGCACCGACGTGACGGTGGGATCGCTGCCTTCGATGGCGAGAACTGCGTCTTGTGCGCGCACACAGGCGCTGCGGACGCGTTCGGCGGTGGACGGGCCGGTGCTGGTCTTCGTTGCCATGCTGCCCCCTTGGCGGGTGTTCTCTCGAACTCCATCGGATGATGAGGTAACCCTAACCTAAGGTGCTTCGGTGTGAATCGCAAGACTTTTGCGCAACTCGCGTGGAATCCGCCGCCTGCGCCGGGGTTACGGTTTGTCTGTGGCCATTCCTCTCTCACTCGGGCTGCCCGCCCCGAGAAACTCGCGCGGACTCCTCGAAGCACTCTTTCTCCCGGTTGTTCCGGCGTCGGCTCTGATCGGCGGCGAAGCAGCAGGCCGGGTTGTCGTCCGCCTCGATATCGATCCGGAAGAACTGCGTGCGGACACGGAAGCGTCGTACGAGGCCGTCCGTTTCGACGTCGACGTCACCACCGACCAGATCGACGACGCGATCGCGCTGCGCCTGCCCGCTCCGCTCGCTGTGTATGTCGACGGCGGCGAAGAGGATCTGACACCCGCCGAAGCGGCGCTGCGTCTGTGCGAAGGTGGCCGGATCCCCGGACTCGCCGCCGGTCTTACGCCCACCGAAGTGGCTGATTTCCTGGCGGTACTCGCGCACGAGTCCGTCGGTTTCGTAGCCCGCGCGGCCGACGGCGACGAGGTGATCGCCCTGCTGTGTGGCACCGTCGCTGCACTGCGCGGCGACGACGTGCGCGCCGCGATGGTCGATCCGAAGCCGGAAAAACTTGCCGCGCTGATCCCCGAAGCCGCGTCGGCCATGCGTGAGGTGCTGCTCACGATCGAGGTCGCGGATCTGCCTGCAGTGGAAACGGCTTTGCGTGCCGCGGGTTTGCAGTGACCGGCGTGGGTCGGTGCGTAATCTTTTAGGCGTGCCAAGAATCGCGTATTTCGGTCCGTCGGGAACCTTCACGGAGATAGCTCTCGCCCAGTTGGAGGCTGAGGGCGCGTTCGGCGAAACCGTCGAGCGAGTACCGGCCGGCAGTCCGCCGGCGACTCTCGACATGGTTCGCGACGGTTCCGTGGACGGAGCCGTGGTTCCCTTCGAGAACTCGGTGGAAGGCGGCGTAGCTCCGACGCTCGATTCACTCGCTCTCGGTTCGCCGCTGCAGATCGTCGCCGAAACCGATCTGGACGTGAGTTTCTCCATCCTGGTTCGGGCCGGGACCACCGCCGATCAGGTCCGAACGATCGGCGCGTACCCGCATGCGGGCGCGCAGGTCCGCGGATGGATCGCCGAGAACCTGCCCCAGGCCGAGGTGGTGTTGGCGTCGTCCAACGCCGGTGCGGCCCTGGATGTGCAGGCCGGAACCGTCGACGCCGGTGTGTCCACGGCTTTGGCCGGTCAGATGCTTGGACTCGACAGCCTGGCGGACAACGTCGCCGATGTAGGCGGCGCCCGCACACGTTTCGTGTTGGTCACCAAGCCGGCCCCGGTTCCGGCGCGGACCGGTGCCGATCGCACCGCGCTGGTGCTTCATCTCGACAACGCTCCCGGCTCCCTGGTGCGCGCACTCTCCGAATTCGCCGCTCGCGGTATCGACCTGACTCGGATCGAATCACGGCCGATGCGAACGGAATTGGGCACGTACCGGTTCTTCGTGGACTGCGTCGGACACGTCGAGGACTCGCTGGTGGCCGAGGCGATGCGTGCGCTGCATCGTAAATCCGGAGTCCGCTTCCTGGGGTCGTGGGCGACAGCGAATTCGACCGGGCCACAACCTCCTTCGGACGAAGAAGCGATTCGGTGGATCGACGAACTCAAGCATGGAGGGGGAGAACGATGACCGGAAGGCTCATCCTCGTTCGGCACGGTCAGACGGAGGCGAATGTCGCCAAACGTCTCGACACCGCCCTGCCAGGAGCAAAGCTCACGCCGGAAGGGTTGGCGCAGGCCGAGACGTTGGGCATCGGCCTGGCTTCGGCGCCTCCGCTGGCGCTCGTATCGTCCTTGGCTTTGCGTGCCCGGCAGACCGCAGGTTTCGTGGAGCAGGCCGCCGGTGTCTCTCTGGACGTGCGGGACGGATTGCACGAGGTGCAGGCCGGTGACCTCGAAGATCGTACCGACGAGGCCGCGCACCGACTGTTCATGGAGACGTTCCATCACTGGCACACCGGCAACCTCGGCGCTCGCATCCCCGGTGGTGAAACGGGATACGACGTCCTGGAACGGTACGTCCCCGTCGTCAATGCGTTGCGCGAAGAATTTCTCGAAGGCTCACGAGACGGCGGCGACATCGTCGTGGTCAGTCATGGTGCGGCGATCCGTCTTGTCGCAGCCCAGCTTGCCGGTGTCCCCGGTCTGTTCGCAGCCAACAACCACTTGGCCAACACCGAGACCGTCGAACTGTTGCCTTCGGTCGACGGCGGTTGGGAGTGCCTGCGCTGGGGAACCGTCAACCCGCCGTTCGAGCATCGACTCATCCCCGGTGCCGACGACGTGATGGGCTGACGGCCGGCGTCACCACCAACCGGTCTGGACGCTCAGTTGTCGCCCTAGTTCAGCGGACAGCGTTCTCACGTAGCTGGCTGTCAGGTGGTGGGAATCGTGATACACCAACACATTTCCCTCCACGACGCGGCACAGCTCCGGTCCGCACACGCCGTCGCTGAGGTCGAGTAGACGGACGTTGGTCAGATCGCCGATTGCCGACGGCGCCGGATTGACGTCGCTGAGCATTTCGGACCGTGGCATCGCGCAGTGATCGGGTGACGTGGTTGTCGCCAGACAGTCGATCGCGCGGTAGGCGACGCCGTCGTGGTGCAGCCAGGGGGTATCGCGGATGGCGAGTACGTCGATACCGTCGCGCTCCAGTTCCTGCCAGACGTGTACGTAAGACTCGGGCGTCACGTCGCCAGGGCCGTCGGAACTCGGCCTGGTTGCCGTCGTGAACACGAAATCGGGTGAGGCGTCGGCCAACTCGGTCAGTACTCCACGCGACCAGTCGACGCAATCCGGATAGTCGTTGTCCGACAACGTCTGCATGGAGTCGATGGTGAGCGGGCAGCCCATCTTCAGATACGTGTCGACGCGGAACCCGTGACTCTTGCCGAGTTCGTCGAGTGCAGTGAGCCAGTGCTCGGAGTGCGAACCACCTGCGAGGGCGATGGTTCTGTCGGCGTCGGCGTCGCCGTAGGTGCAGTGGACGACGTCCCGCTCGAGAAAATCGGCGATACAGCCGTCGAGCGTACTGGCCGGAAGGTCCAGTGGCGCATCGAAGATCGAGGGAACCATCGACGCCTTGGGTACTTCGGCACCGTCGGTGAGCGCGAGTGCGCCGGGATGGGTCGGGAGGTCGAGGGTGTCGACTGCCCGCTGGCCCGTCGTCTGGCTGCTCGCGTACGACTGCCAGGCGACTGAAGCGGCGAGGACCACGGCAGCGGTGACGACGCAAGCCAGGACGGTGTACCGGCGCGAGCGGCCTCCACGTTCCACCGGAACCTCGATCAGGCGCCGGAGTGCAAGCGCCCCCGCGACGGAGAGGGCGATGATCAGTGCCCCGCCGAGCAGGCCGGCTTCGGGGCGTCCGGTGATGACGAGTGCAAACACCAGAATCGGCCAGTGAATCAGGTACAGCGCGAATGCGAACGAGCCGAGCCACGTCAGTGCCGGATGGGCAAGAGTCTTCGACGTCCAAGGCGTGTCGTCGCCGACTCCGGACAGGATCAGCGCAAGAGTGGCCAGCACCGGCACCAGCGCCCACGGGCCGGGGAACTGCTGGGCGCCGTCGAGCACTATGCCGCACAACAGGATCGACGAAAGCCCCGCCCAGCCGATCGTTGCTCTGACCGAGAACGGCAGGGATGCGATCTGCCGACTGCGTGTGCTGGTCATCAGAACGGCCAGCAGACCACCGAGGGCCAATTCCCACAACCTGGCGCCGGAGTCGTAGTACGCCCAGGCTTGGTGACGCGAAGATTTGGCGAGTGCGTAGAGAAAAGATCCTGCGGTCAGAACCAGAAGGGTGACCGCGAGTGACGGGCGGAAATAGTTGGGATTCACGCGTGAAGCGACATAAGCGATCACGGAGACCAGTGCGATGGCCAGGAGATAGAACTGACCTTGTACGGCCATCGACCACAGGTGCTGCAGGGGAGTGACCGAGCCGTCGGCGGCCAGGTAGTCGCTTGCGGTGCTGGCGAGCTGCCAGTTCTGGAAGAACCCGAGCACCGCGATCAGTTGATCGCCCAGATCGGCCCAGCGTGTGCGTGGCAGCAGCAACGCGGTCCCCAGTGCGGTCAAAATGCTGACCACCGCGATCAGGGGGAACAGCCGCAGAAACACCCGCCGCAGTGCCGGGACCGGGTTGAGTGAACCCCCGGCTTCGGCGCGTCGAACCAGTGAGCCGACGAAGAAGTATCCGGACAGAACCAGGAAGACGTCCACCCCGCCCGATACCCGTCCGAACCACACGTGGAACACGACCACCAAACCGATGGCGAGGCCACGCAGTCCGTTCAGGTCTTGTCGGTGCGGTGTTGTTGCCCGTTCTTCGTTCGGCCGGTCGATCGTGGCGACCGAGCCTTGTTCGCCCGGTGACGACGGTTGACGCGAGAACTGCATGCTGAAGTAAGGCTCCGGGCGTTGAAGGGACGCCCCGAGGTTACCCGGAAGTCTCCGGCGCCGATTCCTCGAGTTCCGTTAAAAGAGCGTTCACGGCTTGTCGGAGGCGATGGGATGTTCCGGAACTGATGGACGTCCATTCGGTGCCGTCGGCGGCCCGAGTGGTCGAACCGACCAGCCGACCCGACAAGGTGTCGTACACAGTCACTGCGCCGGTCATGAGCGTCGTCGCTCCCAAACTGTGTGGTATTCCGACCAATTCGGCGAAGGCGGTGCATGTGACGATTGCGCTACCCAGTTGGCGCGCGTCGTCTTCGGGTATCCCGGCGTTGATCAAGGCCGAGGTTACGCTGCCTGCATCCGGGCCGGCGCCGAATGCCAGGCTGAGCATCTCGGTCGGTGCGTTGATCACGGCAATCGGCATTGCTTCGGCGCTGCCGAGCGCGGTGACAACGGGTGCAGTCGCTTCGGCGGTGACGCTGCGCAATGCGAACGAAGAATCAGTTGAAGTCGCTTCGACACAAAGGAATTCGCCCTGCGCGACGCAGAGGCGTGAAATGCTTCCGCCGACATGCCGACGCAGCGCCAACTCCCACTTGGGGTGGGTCAGGACGCGCAGGCGGGCACTGAGTTCGTGATGGATCTCCCCGCCGGGGAGGAGATCGCGCTCGGAGAGTGAATCTGCCGCGGACTGCATCGCCGTACGGTGAGCGCTCGCACTGCCGTGAACCGTCGCGCCACCGAGAACCACGGGAAGCGCATCGAGTCCGAGTCGCTCACGTACATAGTCGATTTCGTCCTGTGACAGGGCGACGACAGGTAAATTCCACCCCTCAGGTGAGGTGCCGAGGTCCACCATCAATGCTCTGCAGTTTCGAGTGCGCCACCGATCACGGACGGGATGACTGTTCGGCCGTCGGCGAAGTGCTCGAAGTGCTTCAGGTAATCGGGTGTGTCGTGCTCGGTCTCGTCTTCAGATTGGGCCGCATGACGGCCGCCGGCGATCGGCGCAGATCCGCCTGCGGTTCGGGCCGGATCCACCTTGACGGTATCCGCGGTGCCCTGAACCGGCGAGGTCACGGGGTTCTGGCGTGTGGCGCTCTGGCCGGTGGAGGGATCAGGAAGAGCGTGCCGGCCGGTGGTGCTGCTCGACGACGAGCCCGCGATTGCTCCGGTTCCGGTAGTCGCGGATGCTGCGCTGACCTGTGCCGGTGCCCGGCTTGCCGACGGGGTGCCGAACAGTGATGGTGTGGAAGCGCCGAGTCTTGCGCCGCCGAGTCCCGCGCCGCCCAGTCCGGTGAGTCCTGCTCCTGCCGTCGCGAGAGCTGATGCGGCAGTGGTGGCGCCTGTGACTGCGGTGGTGGTGGCGCTGGCTGCGGTGGTGGTGGCGCTGGCTGCGGTGGCAACTCCACCGGAGATGGCACCGGCCTGTGAGGCAACGGCGGCAAATACCGGGTTGGAAACTACGGATGCGACAGCAGCGGTGGCGGCGCGCACGGGATCCGCGATTGCGTCAGCGAGCGTGGATGCCGCTTGCACGACGGACTGTCGTGCGGCGCTGCCTGGGCTTTCGGCCGAAGCGGATGCCCCAGCTGTGGGTTCCGCGATGGACGGTGGTGAGTCGAAGTTCTGCTGCACGGCCAGATGGGCCGTTGCGGCGTCGTACGTTTCCATTGTCACCGCCGCTCGAATTTTGAGAGCTTCTTCGGCAGCCTCGGCGGCGGCGGCACCGCCGACCAGGGCACCGCCGATGGAGTACGCGGCGACCTTTGCCGCTTGAACTGTCGCGATCTCCGCCAGCGACGGCATGGCCAGGGTGGCGAAGGTGTAGGAACCGGACTGTACTTGGGCTTTACCTGCGGTTTCTCCCGCGAGCAACGCGGCAGCAGCAGCCCATTCCTGGAACGGTGCGAATTTGCTCAATGCGGCATCCGCTGCTTCTCCGGACCACCCGGTGCGAAGGTCCGCCATCACGCGAGAGATTGATGCAGCGGTGTCGGTCAGTCCGGACGACACGGTGGACCAGGCCCCGGCCGCCACGCCGAGAGGGACCGGCCCGGCTCCGGCGACCAGTGCTGCGGAGTTGGGTGCTGCGCCCCGTGGATACCAGATGACGCCGGTGATGCCGACCATTGTTCTTCCCCCCAGGAAGTGTGACTGTGTTGCCGAGTTACCGAGCTCGATTTCTGTCGATCAGATCGGTGCGGCTGCCAGGCTGGACTTGGTGAGCTGGTCTTCGAGCTCGTAGGCAGCTGCATTCTTGCGCAGAGCTGCCGCAGCCGCGATGAGCTCCTCGATTGCCCGATCGGTGGACGAGGCAAGGCTGCCCGAGATGGTGTTGAAGTAATTTGCCGCGCTACCGGACACTTCTTCGGATCCCGCTGGGAGAACGCGTAGCGTCGGCTGCGCAGTAGAGACGATTCCGCGCAATCGCGTCGCCGCAGACTCGAGTTCCATTGCGGCGGCAACTAGGGCTTGAGGGTCGACGTGCATAGTGCCGAACTCCTTCCTGACCAGGGCGGATAAGTGGTCGGGAGGCCGTGCGCACAGCCGTCGATATCCCCCCGCACATACTTTGATGCCTACCGCCCGCTTTTGGTTCCCCCCGAAATCGGACGACTTTGCCCTCAGCCCCAGCCGAGTTCGTGCAATCTGTCTTCTTCGATGCCGAAATAGTGCGCGATCTCGTGGATGACGGTCACGGCAACCTCGTGAACAACCTCGTCCTCGGATGCGCAGATGTCGAGTATCGAATCGCGGAAAATAGTGACCGTGTCCGGCAGGTACCCACCGTAATGAGAATCCCGCTCGGTCAGAGCGACGCCCTGATACAAACCGAGCAGCCCCGGCTCTTCCTCGTCACGTGCTTCGACAAGCACCACGACATTGTCGATTGCCTTGGCAAGTTCGGGCGGAATCAGATCGAGCGCCTCGCCGACCAGTTCCTCGAACCGGTCGGGCGTCATAGTTACCGTCATGGCTTACGACGGCGGAGCTGCGCCGGGCAACGGCGTCGGCAACGACCGACCTTCCGGTGCAGCGGGTGGCGGGACCGGAGCGGCGCCGTTGATCAGGATGTCGCCCTTGGCGCTTCCGGTGATCGCGGCAAACCCGCCGGTTTCGACCTCTTTGCCGATCGAACAATTGACTCGGCGGCTGCCGGCCAACCAGCTTTCCAGTGAAATGTTGTCCCAGAACAGTGTCAGCGTCTTGTCGCGAAGCGCGTCTGCGGAACCAAGGTACTCGTTGGACGCCTGAGTGCAGACGCCCTCGAGATAGCGGTCCTGATCTTCGACCGACGGCATTGCGCCCGGGAATTGAGTGCCGAGGTCTATCACCGAAATAACCTCGTATGCATGCGGTTTCGCGCAATCGACCGGATCGGTCGGGAGGTTCTGGTTGATGCCGATGCACGTGCCGACGTCCCACACGTTCGACTGGTCCTGGTCCGCCACGCGGCCTACGAACGGTTGTAGTTCGCCGGTCGTGGTCGAGAACTGCAAGCCGCAACGCAGTGCGCGTTCACCCGAAGCCCAACCCGATTCGCTCGGGAACATCAGGCCGACGCTGAACTTGCCCTTGGGATCGAATTTCGAATCGAGGTAGGACATGACGATGGGTGTGCAGTGCTCGTCGCGTAGTTCGGCGAATCGAAGGGCGCCCGGGTACCGGGAACCGGGGCCGAACTCGGCGCCGGGGAACACCGAGAGGTCGAGTGGTCCGGCAACCTCGAAGCGGTGTTCAGTTCCGCACTGAACCTTTGACATGTCCGTGCGGTCCCCGCCCGACTCGGTCGCAGGCGTCCAGTTGAGGCAGTCGCCGGCCGCAGCCGCGGTGAAGGCGTCGTCGCGAGTAGATCCCGTCGCTGCGGGACCGCCACCACTGACACTGACTGAGGACGAGTCGTCCTTGTTCAATCCACCGGAAATCGCGATCGTTGCGATCGCGGCGACCACCGCACCTACCGCCACAGCAGCCAGGACCCGGCGGGTGCGACTCGCGGAGACAGTTTTCTTCGCCGGCGTCCCCTGGGGATCGGCCGGATCTGGCGACTTCTCGATCTTGTCTTCGGACATCGATTCCATCATGCCTGTTGCCGTGGCGATATCGAACCTTCACTACAAAACTCACAATCGCGTCTGTGAGTATTTTGTAGTCATGAGCGAAAACACCCCACTCGATCCCGAGGCTGTCGAGCTGGCGGGCCGGCTCTTCGACATGGCACGAACCGGTGATGCAGCCGGGCTGGCGTCGTACGTCGATGCCGGAGTTCCCGTCAATCTGACCAACGAGAGTGGCGACACGCTCGTCATGTTGGCGGCGTACCACGGTCACGCTGACGCCGTCGTTGCCCTGATCGAGCGCGGCGCCGACGTCAACCGGCCCAACGACAAGAACCAGACGCCCCTTGCCGGAGCGGTCTTCAAGGGCGAGGATGCGGTGGTGAAAGCGCTGGTGAGCGGGGGAGCCGACCCGAAAGGTGGACACCCGACGGCGGTCGACGCGGCTCGGATGTTCGGACGCGAGGACTACCTGAGTCTGCTCGAATCGTGATCTCCCCCTCTCCGACGTGGACGTGACCGTCGGAGAGCTGCAGTGAGTGGGTAAAGTTCGAAGTCGTGATTGACCTCAAGTTTCTCCGTGAGAACCCCGAAATCGTCCGCGAGTCGCAGCGCACCCGTGGAGAAGATCCAGGACTGGTCGACGCTCTGCTCGAAGCCGACGCGTCCCGACGCGCTGCCGTTCTGACCGGAGACAACCTCCGCGCAGAGCAGAAGGCCTTCGGCAAGAAGGTCGGACAGGCATCTCCGGAGGAGCGTCCCGCGCTGCTCGAAGGTTCCAAGGAACTGGCCGCAAAGGTCAAGGAAGCCGAGGCCGCGCAGCACGAGGCGCAGGCCGCGCTCGACGCCGCACACCGTGCGATTTCCAACGTCGTACAAGAAGGTGCGCCGGCCGGCGGCGAGGACGATTACATCGTGCTCGAACACGTCGGTGAGATTCCGAAGTTCGACTTCGAGCCGAAGGATCACCTCGAGCTGGGCGAGTCGCTCGGCCTGATCGACATGGAACGCGGCGCCAAGGTTTCGGGTTCGCGCTTCTACTTCATGACCGGCTACGGGGCCATGCTCCAGCTCGGACTGCTGCAGTTGGCTGCGCAGAAGGCGATCGCCAACGGATTCACGATGATGATTCCGCCGGTGCTCGTACGTCCGGAAATCATGGCGGGTACCGGCTTCCTCGGTGCTCACTCGGACGAGATCTACCACTTGCAAGATGACGACCTGTACCTCGTCGGAACTTCCGAGGTACCCATGGCCGGCTACCACTCGGGCGAGATCCTCGAACTGAACGAAGGCCCTAAGCGCTACGCCGGTTGGTCCTCGTGCTTCCGCCGCGAGGCCGGAAGCTACGGCAAGGACACCCGCGGCATCATCCGTGTCCATCAGTTCGACAAGGTCGAGATGTTCACGTACTGCCGTCCCGAGGACGCCGACGCCGAACACCAGCGTCTCCTAGGGTGGGAGCGAGACATGTTGGCGGCCATCGACGTTCCGTACCGCGTGATCGACGTCGCCGGCGGAGACCTCGGTTCTTCGGCTGCGCGTAAGTTCGACTGCGAGGCATGGGTCCCGACGCAGGGCACCTACCGCGAGCTGACATCGACGTCCAACTGCACGACGTTCCAGGCCCGCCGCCTCGGAGTTCGGTACCGCGACGAGAACGGCAAGCCGCAGACGGCCGCCACTCTCAACGGCACCTTGGCTACGACGCGCTGGATCGTGTCGATTCTCGAGAACCATCAGCAGGCCGACGGCTCGGTGCGAGTGCCCGAGGCATTGGTGCCGTTTGTCGGCACGGATGTGCTTCGCTGACACGCTGAACCAACACAATCAGGGCCGCGACGGACTCCGTCGCGGCCCTTTTCGTACTTTCGTACTGGTAGGTTTGGAACTTTTTCTGAACTGACGAAATATCAACTTTTTCCCGCCGATTGGCGCGGTGACCACCAAAAGCGTTGTCGATGGGCCGCTTTGGCGATAGTTTTGCGTTCAATCGAGTTTCCATACCCTGCTTTTCCATCCCGCGTCTGGTGATACGAGGGTGAGTCCGGGGTGAATTGGACAAGTGTCTTGCCAAAAGTAGTACACGTACTAGTTTTTTCGTTATGTTGTGACGGCGCGCACACGTTTTGTCCGAATCCACTGCTCATGTTTGCCCTTCCGAAGGAAGTGCCCATGCCCCAAATCTCTCAGTTGCGGCGATTCGCCGTGCCCATAACCGGAACCGCCATGGTCGCCGGAATGCTGCTGGTCGGCACGCCCGCGTCAGCTGCTATCTCGACCACCGGTTTCAAAACAGCGTGCGTTGCCGGATCGATTATCGGAGACGTCCACAAGGTCACCGACAACCTCATCACGGTCGACGCCCCGGCTTCTGTCCAGCCCGGCGAGACTTTCACCTACCGAATTCAGCCGAGCGGAACGTCATATCCGGACAAGGACTCCGGAGCGACTACTACGAACTTGTCACGTCTGAAAATCGACTATGCCATCCCGAGCAATGCGACGTACGTTTCCGCTACCGTCGTCGCAGGTACCTCCATCGGACTCGACAATGTCGCACCGAATGTTCTCAGAGTCAACGATTCTGGCAATGTCGACGGCAGCGGCGGGATCCTGCGGTTGTCAGGAAACAACCAGGTGATCGGCAACAGTCCGACGACGAGCACGAACTCGGAGGGTGGAATTCGAGTACCGAAGTCCAAGAAGAACCTCGATGGCTCGACAAACGGCAACGGAGACACGTGGTTCCGACTTCCCGCAGTCGACGTAACAATGGTCGCTGGTGCGACGGGAGTGATCCAGCCGAAGGTGAGGACCGCGGGTGCGGCCGGCAACCTCGGTGCCAGCGAAAACTTCAGCACTCAGCTCGCAAAGGCGAGTTTCCTTGGTACACAGTGGGCTCCGACCCGGTGCTCGCCTCGCGAGAACAAGGACACCACGCCTCTCAACGCTGGTGCAGGTCCACTCGCGACGATCAGCATTGCTTCGGCTCCGGTGGATGTCGAGACCACGACGTCACTCTCGGTTCCGGCTACTGCCATCACAGGTACGGCGGTTGATCTGACGGCCACCGTGGCTCCGAACAACGCTGTCGGCACGGTGCAGTTCAAGTCGAACGGCACGGCGATCGGCACTCCGGTCACGGTGACTGGCGGTGTTGCGACATTGAGCCATGCGTTCGATGCTGCTGGTGCGCAGAGTGTTACGGCTGATTTCACTGCTGGTGCAGGATTTGTGAGTTCGTCGGCGTCGGCTCAGACGGTGACCGTGTCGGATCCGGCTCCGGTGGATGTGGAGACGACGACGTCGCTCTCGGTTCCGGCGACTGCCGTCACGGGTACGGCGGTTGATCTGACGGCGACGGTTGCTCCGAATACTGCTGTCGGTACGGTGCAGTTCAAGTCGAACGGCACTGCAATCGGTTCCCCGGTCACGGTGAGTGGCGGTGTTGCGACTCTGTCGCACGCGTTCGATGCTGCTGGTGCGCAGAGTGTTACGGCCGACTTCACCGCTGGAGCTGGGTTTGTCAGCTCGTCGGCGCCTGCTCAGACGGTGACCGTGTCCGATCCGGCTCCGGTGGATGTGGAGACCACGACGTCACTCTCGGTTCCGGCGACGGCGATCACGGGTACGGCTGTTGATCTGACGGCGACGGTTGCTCCGAATACTGCTGTCGGTACGGTGCAGTTCAAGTCGAACGGCACGGCCATCGGCTCCCCGGTCACGGTGACTGGTGGTGTTGCGACTCTGTCGCACGCGTTCGATGTTGCTGGTGCGCAGAGTGTTACGGCCGACTTCACCGCTGGTGCTGGGTTTGTCAGCTCGTCGGCGCCTGCTCAGACGGTGACGGTGTCGGATCCGGCTCCGGTGGATGTGGAGACGACGACGTCGTTGTCGGTTCCGGCGACTGCCGTCACGGGTGCGGCGGTTGATCTGACGGCGACGGTTGCTCCGAACAATGCTGTCGGTACGGTGCAGTTCAAGTCGAACGGCACGGCCATTGGTTCACCGGTGACAGTCACGTCGGGTGTTGCGACGCTCTCGCATTCGTTCGATGTTGCTGGTGCACAAAGTGTTACCGCTGACTTCACCGCTGGTGCTGGGTTTGTGAGTTCGTCGGCGCCTGCTCAGACGGTGACGGTGTCGGATCCGGCTCCGGTCGACAAGGCGACAAAGACGGTGCTGAGTGTTCAGGGTGAAGCCAAGGTCGGACTGCCTGTTGATCTCTTCGCGACAGTGTCCGAAGATCCCTCGGACGCCCTGGTGCCGTCCGGCGGAACGGTCCAGTTCAAGATCGGTGGAGTCGATCTGGGCGCCCCGGTCGCGGTTGTTGACGGAGTTGCCAAGCTGCCGCACGTGTTCGGAGCAGAAGGCACCTTTGCAGTCTCGGCTGCATTCAGTGGATCCGGTGTGTTCACGTCGTCCGCTGCGGAGTCTGTCGACGTCAATGTCACGGTTCCGACCCCGTCGGATGTCGAAAGCTCTACGTCGTTGACGGCTCCGTCCTCGGCAAAGGTCGGCACGGCGGTGCAGCTGAAGGCTGTGGTCAGTTCTTCCGGCGCGACGTCGGGAACCGTCCAGTTCTTCGACGGAACGACTCCGATCGGAACTGCCGTTGATGTTGTCGGTGGGCAGGCCGTGCTGAGCCACACCTTCACCACGACCGGCAACCATTCGATCACCGCGGTCTACAGCGGAGCCCAGGGCGTCGCGGGTTCCACGTCGACTGCATCGGTTGTGAACGTCGGTAACGGGGGTGTTGGCTCCGGTTCGCTCGGTTCGCTGTCGCTGCCGTTCGGTTCATGATTCTCCGATGATGTGATGCCCCCTTGCGCCCATAGGTGCAAGGGGGCATTGCTCTTCGGGAATCGCTGATCGGTCGTTAGCTGAACTATTGGCAATTCGTGAATATTGTCTGAAATAACTGATACAAGTACTACTTTTGACGGGTACTGTACGAGCGTCCAGCTCCATTCCGATTTCCGCTCTGTTCGAGTGACCTCCTTCCGTGCGGTTCCCGATCCACGTCTGTTGCTAGCTGAGGAGAGTTCGTGTTGGTGAAAAGAAGTTCCGCGGTCGTGGTGGCGGCGTTGGTCGGTGGCGTGCTGGTGGCAGGTGGCGTTGCTTCGGCAGCTCCGACGTCATCTCCCCCGGTGGAGAACTCGATCGGGTTCAAGCTGGGTTGCGATGGTTATGAACATCTGGCTGTTGATATCGCGGATGTGTTTCATTCGACGGGTGTGACGGTGTCTGCGCCGGAGAAGGTGGTGGCGGGGTCGACGTTCACCTATCGGGTTCAGCCGAACGTGATGTCGGTGCCGACGGGTGGGCATGCAGGCCGCAGTGTCGGTAAGTGGACGCGGCTCAAGTACGACTTCGATATACCTGCAGGGGTGTCGTTGGTGGATGCTCAGGTCGTGGCAGGTACTTCGTCGAATTTGTCCGGTGTGACTCCGTCGGTGATTCGGATCAACGACGGCGGTTCGCCGGATGGCGCGGGTACGCATCTGCGTATTTCGGGGAACAATCAGACTGCTGACTCGAACAACAAGGGCGGTAACGGCCCGAGCACGAGCAAGAACAGTGACGGTGGAATCGAGGTAGGGGCAGGGAAGACCTTCCGGTTGCCGGCGATCGACGTGACGGTGGTTGCCGGTGCCGCGGGTAGTACGGTGCAGCCGAAGTTGCGTGCCACAGATGGTGATTCGGGTGCGTTCAATTCGCCGAAGAATGCGTTCACGTTCTTGCAGTACGAGACCCTTTGGCCGGGGTACTGGGAGCGCTACAACTGCTCTCCGCGCGATTCGAGTGGTGGTGGGTTGAATGCGGGTGGTCAGGCATTGGCCACCGTCAACGTCGTCTCGCAGGCGGCGACCTCGACCACAGTGACATCCGGCGCGGCTGCAACGGTCGGTCAGTCGACCGATTTGGTTGCGCAGGTCTCCCCGGCACCGACAGGCGGCACCGTTCAGTTCAAGGATGGCGGAACTGACATCGGCGCCCCGGTGGCCGTCGTCAATGGCGTTGCCACACTGCCACATACATTCACCGCGGCAGGCGATCACTCCATCACCGCTGTATACGACGGTGTTCTCGAGTTTCTGACATCCACGTCACCAGCACGCACAGTGAGCGTGGCCGCTGCCGATGTACAGACGACTGCGTCGTTGACAGTCCCGAGTAGTGCCGTCGAGCAGACCTCGGTCGCGCTGACCGCAAACATCTCACCGGCAGCTAACGGCGGAACGGTCCAGTTCAAGGACGGTGGCATCGACATCGGCGGACCCATCGCGGTGACTGGCGGAGCGGCGACCCTGGATCACACGTTCACTACGGCGGGATCGCACTCGATCACTGCGGTCTACTCAGGTACTGCAGGTTTTGGTGGTTCGACCGCGCAAGCTCAGACCATCGAGATCTCGAGCTCATCGCTGAGTACGACTACAACGCTTCAAGTTCCGGCTACGGCGGTTACGGGTACTGCTGTTGATCTGACTGCGACGGTTGCTCCGAGCAATGCTGTGGGTTCGGTGCAGTTCAAGTCGAACGGTGCGGCGATCGGTTCTCCGGTGACTGTTGCCGGTGGGTCCGCAATTCTGTCGCATGCGTTCAGTGTTGCTGGTGCTCAAAGTGTTACCGCTGACTTCACTGCTGCTGCAGGGTTTGTGAGTTCGTCGGCGTCGGCTCGGACGGTGACGGTGTCGGATCCGGCTCCGGTGGATGTCCAGACCACGACCTCACTCTCGGTTCCGGCGACTGCCGTCACGGGTACTGCGGTTGATCTGACGGCGACGGTTGCTCCGAACAACGCTGTCGGTTCGGTGCAGTTCAAGTCGAATGGCACGGCGATCGGTTCACCGGTGACGGTGACTGGCGGTGTTGCGACATTGAGCCATACGTTCGATACTGCTGGTGCTCAGAGTGTTACGGCTGACTTCACCGGCGGTGCAGGGTTCGTCAGCTCCTCGGCATCGGCTCAGGCGGTGACGGTCTCTGATCCGGCTCCGGTGGATGTGGTGACGACGACGTCGTTGTCGGTTCCGGCGACGGCGGTTACGGGTATGGCGGTTGATCTCACCGCGACGGTAGCTCCGAACAACGCTGTCGGTACGGTGCAGTTCAAGTCGAATGGCACTGCGATCGGCACTCCGGTGGCAGTCACGTCGGGTGTTGCGACGCTGTCGCATGCGTTCGATGCTGCTGGTGCTCAGAGTGTTACGGCCGATTTCACCGCCGGTGCTGGCTTTGTGAGTTCGTCGGCATCTGCTCAGACGGTGACCGTTTCTGATCCGGCTCCGGTGGATGTCGAGACGACGACGTCGCTGTCGGTTCCGGCTACGGCGGTTACGGGTAGTGCTGTTGATCTCACCGCGACGGTAGCTCCGAACAACGCTGTGGGTTCGGTGCAGTTCAAGTCAAAGGGCACTGCGATCGGTTCCCCGGTGACGGTGTCCGGTGGCACCGCGACCCTCTCACATTCTTTCGATGCTGCTGGTGCACAGAGCATTACCGCGGATTTCACCGCTGGTGCCGGATTCAAGAACTCGGTTGCAAGTGCGAAGTCAGTTCAGGTCAGTGTTGCCGACCAGGAATCCGTCGTCGAACTGAATATCCCGACCGACGCCAAAACTGGTGTGGCGACCGACTTGTGGGCAACCGTCCGAACGTCGTCGGATGATGCTGTCGGCGTCGGAACCGTGCAGTTCTACGACGGTGGCGTCGCGATCGGCGGTCCTGAAGCGGTTACGGCCGGCGCTGCCGGCCTGACGCATTCGTTTACCTCTGCGGGTGCGCACAGCATCACTGCGGTCTATTCGGGAGGAGCCGGTGTAGTCGGATCCTCGGCCCAGGCGCGGACGGTGAATGTAACGGACCCTGCGCCTTCGGATGTCACCACGGAGACTGTGGTGACGGTGCCTGGTGATGCCGTGGTGAACAAGTCGGTGACCCTGTCGGCGACTGTCAGTTCGGTGCAGAACGGTGGAACGGTGCAGTTCATGGATGGGGATACTTCGATCGGTGACGCTGTGGCAGTGGTCAACGGGATCGCGGCGCTGAACCACACCTTCACCACAACTGGCACGCATTCGATTTCGGCAATCTACAGTGGCGCAGCCGGATTCACAGGCTCCACCTCGGCGGCCCACGCAATTCAGGTCAAGGCTGCAACCGGCGGTGGCACGGGCAGCCTCGGTTCAGGAAGCGCTGGCTCGAGCGATTTCCTTCCGTTCGGTTCCTGACCGGAACAGTTCAGGTCGCGGCCCCGAGGCAATACCCCTCGGGGCCGCTCGACAGGGTGAACTGCATCGAGCGTGAGTTACCCGTTCCGTCGCGGACGGGCAGGGTGACACGGACGTAGTCGCCGCGAACCGGAGTGACTGTTGCAGCGTCGGCGTCGAAAGACTTGATACCGGCCAGCTGATTCGGATCGAGCTTGAGTGGCGGCTGGCCGGTTGCGCCGGTGCCGTCGGGATCCCACGGGCTGTTGCCGGGGCAGATCAGTGGATAGAACGTCTCGACGTCGCGGGTATTGACCGGCCGTCCCGTGGCGCGTGAGAGAAACCTGACGACGGCGTGGGAAGCGTCGGCCGCGGTGTAGAAGTTTGATTGCCCCGCAGGGAAGACGAACGGGCACGCATAGCCGGAAGCGATCTCCGAGCGCTTGGCGGCGACGGAGAGTCCGCCGCTGCTCCAGGTGACCGCGTACTGGCCGTCGACGCCTGGTGCAGCGACGGCCGTCAAGATGGCGGGAACATCCGAATATCGGTCGGCGATCGTTGTGGGCGGCATCGTCCAGCATGCATTCGTGAGCGCAGCCACGTCCAAGGACACCAGGTCCGTTGCCCAAGCTGCCAAGGCCGGCGCAGCAGCCGGATTGCCGGGCACGTCACCAACCGGAGGTGGCGCGACCGGCGCAGCGGGCGCAATTGTCGTCGTGGGTGCGAGAGTGGTTGTTGTCGTGGTTTCAGTCGTCGGCGGAGACGGTTCGTCCGTCAGGATTCCCGTCCGTCCGTCGTCCTCACATGCGGTTATCGCCAACGTCATGGCGAGTGCGACTGCCCCCACTGCCGCTCGTCCTGCCGACTTCATTCGTTCGTACGCCCCTTTTGCGACATTCTGACCAACATCCACCCCAGAACTGCTGCGGGTCAGATCACGGATTCCCGTCTACGCTAGCGAACTGTGGATCCCGTTTACAGAACAGTCATCGGCATCGCCCGTACCGTCTTCGCTTTCGAGGGCCTGAAGTTCTCCGTCAAGGGAGAGCAGAACATCCCGGCGTCCGGTGGCGCCGTGATCGCGATCAACCACACCGGGTACATGGACTTCACGTATGCGGGACTGCCGGCACGGACCCCGAAGCGCTACATCCGGTTCATGGCCAAGAAAGAGGTCTTCGACAATAAGATCTCCGGACCGATCATGCGGGCCCTCAAGCACATCCCGGTCGACCGCGGCGCGGGCGCCGACTCCTACAAGGCGGCCGTAGATTTCTTGAAGCGCGGCGAATTGGTGGGCGTGTACCCCGAAGCCACGATCAGTCGGAGCTTCGAGATCAAGGAATTCAAGTCCGGCGCCGCTCGGATGGCGATCGAGGCGGGCGTCCCGATCGTTCCCGTCGTCATCTGGGGCGCTCAGCGCGTGTGGACGAAGGGTTATCCGAAGCGTTTGGGCCGCACCAACACTCCCATCTCCATTGCCGTCGGCGAGCCGATTGCACCTTTCGAGCCGGCGAGTGAGCTGACGGCGAAGCTGCGGTCGACGATGCAGGAGTTGCTGCTCGATCTGCAGAAGAGCTACGACCATCCCGCCGGCGAGTACTGGGTGCCGGCCCGCCTCGGTGGCAGCGCGCCGACGCTCGAGCAGGCCGACAAGATGGATGCCGATGAGGCCGAGGCGAAAGCCAAGGCTCGCGAGGCGCGGAAGTCCGAAGGCTGACCCATGCCCTTCGAACCCGTTTACACCGCCGTCGAGGTAGTCGCGCGTGGTCTGAGCGGTTTCCAGGGCGTGAAAGTCACCCGCACCGGGACGGAACACGTCCCGGTGTCCGGCGGTGCCGTCATCGCGATCAACCACACGAGTTACCTCGATTTCATACCGGCGGCCCTGGCGGTCGGCACCGCGAAACGCAAGCTCAGAGTGATGGCCAAGGCTGAGCTGGCGGACAACAAGGTCCTCGGCTTCCTCATGCGTGGATGCGGCGTCATCGAAGTGGATCGCTCTGCCGGAGCGCAGGCGTATCGAGCCGGAGTCGACGCCCTGAAACGGGGCGAACTGGTGGGCGTCTACCCGGAGGCGACGATCAGCCGGAGCTTCGAGATCAAGGAAATGAAATCCGGAGCAGCTCGGATGGCCATCGACGCCGGCGTTCCGATAATTCCGCTGATCGTCTGGGGCGCCCAGCGGATCGTCACCAAGGGCGGACCGAAAAATCTGGGCCGCAATCATTTCCCGATCTCGGTGGAGGTGGGTGCACCGATCGATCCGGTCGAGCCCGCCGAAGCGTTGAGCGAGATTCTGCGCATCGAGATGGATGCAATCCTGCGCCACGTGCAGGACGGGTTCGTGCACGAGCCCGGGGCGTACTGGGTGCCGCGCCGACTCGGCGGTGGCGCACCGACGCCGGAGGAAGCTGCGGCCATGGACGCACAGGAACGCGCGAAGCGGGCGCGCTGAGCGAGACCGTCGTACCGGGCAGGCACAATGGCGGTGTGAGCCCAGACCGTCGTATCAGCCCTGACCGCCCAACCTTGGTTGCGACCGATGTCGACGGCACCCTCATCGATCACGACGAGTTGGTCAGTGCCCGCACCCGCGCCGCCGTGCATGCCGTCGTCGAATCCGGCACGCCGTTCCTGCTGGCAACCGGGCGTCCTCCGCGATGGATTTCGCCCGTCGTCGAGGGCTTGGGATACGCGCCACTCGCCGTCTGCGCCAATGGAGCCGTTGTCTACGACAGCTACGCCGACCGCGTCCTCAGCGCCGCGACCTTGTCGGTCGACGCACTCACCGAACTCTCCGAGCTGGCACTGGTTGCACTCCCGGGCGCAGGTTTGGCCGCGGAACGAGTAGGGGAGAGCGCACATGACGCCGCCACCCCACAATTCGTCAGCTCACCGGACTACGAACATGCCTGGCTCAACCCGGACAACACCGAGATGTCCGAGGACGAAGTGCTTGCGGCGCCGGCCGTCAAACTCCTGATTCGCCGTCCAGGCATGACCAGCACGGCGATGTACGACACGCTCGCCCCGCACGTCGGTGCGCTCGCCGACATGACGTACTCCACCGAGAACGGACTGATCGAACTCTCGGCGCCGGGCATCACGAAGGCGTCGGGCCTGGTTGCCGCCGCGGAGAGGTTCGGCTTCGACCTGTCGGGTCTGGTGGCCTTCGGGGACATGCCCAACGACATCCCGATGCTGGGGATGGCACGCCTCGGCGTTGCCATGGGCAACGCTCACCCCGAAGCCAAAGCCGCAGCCGACGAGGTCACCGACACCAATTCGGCACACGGGGTCGCAAAAGTCCTCGAGCGCTGGTGGTCGTAGAACCCACCAGCGCCCGAGGACGTGTACTGCTCGAGTGTCAGCCGACAGGCGCGCTGTTGGCCATTTCCTGGGCAAAGGTCTCGTTGTAGGTCTTGAGGACCTTCGTGACCATGCCGGTGATCTGGTTGAAGATCAGCGAACCGTTCTCGAAGTCGCTTCGCAGGCCGTCCGGGATCGAGTACTCGTCCGAGATCGGCAATCCCAGTTCACCCGCGTCGGAACCGAAACTCTGCCACGACTTGAAGATCTCGCCGAGCACGGTGAACACTCCGCCGTTCGGCGAGGTGTAGACAGCGCCGTTCTGGAACAGCGCACCCTGGTTGCCGAGCTTCGCCTGCAGAATTCCGGACAGTGCCTGGCCGAGGCGTCCGATCTCGCCACCTTCGGCGATCCACTTCTGCGCGAGCGGTGAATTGTCGGTGATCTGCAGAATCTGGGTGACCAGATCCGGGATCGACGAACCGGTGCCACCGGTGACCGTGTCGACCGGAGTGGTCGGCTTGGGCGCAGGCGTCGACGGATTGGAGGGGTTCGAGGGGTTCAACGTTCCCCCGATGTTCGCGGCCGCGATGTTCCGGATGTCGTTCATGTGTGCGTATGCGGCATCACCCGGGCACGCGGTGTTTCCGACGTCGCGGTGGGCGAAGATGATCGGCAGATCGACTGCTGCGCCCTGCGGGTACGGCGTGAACTCGGTGCCCTCGGAGTACATCGTCGTTCGGCCCTTGGGATCGAGTCCGGCCATGCCGAGCTTCCAACCGAGGAACTTGCCGACGGCGTTGAGCGTCGCCTGCGAAGGCTCGACGGTGGAGTAGTCGCCCATCATCGCGATACCGGTGGTGTTCTCGTTGAATCCACCCGCGTGTGCACCCTGAACTGCCTTGTCGAGTCCGCCTGCGCGGCCTTCGAAGGTCTGACCGTACTTGTCGACGAGGACGTTGTATCCGACGTCGCACCAGCCGAGCGTCTGTGCGTGGTAGGCGTAGATCGAGCGGACGATGCCGGCCGATTCGGCCTTCGTGTAGTTGTTGCTACCTGCGGTGTGGTGAACGGTCGCGCCACCGATGAAGTCGTCGTAAGTGGGGGAGTCGCAGCGAAGTGACTCGTCTGCTCCCCACTGAGCACGGGTGATGACGGACGGTCCGCTGCCGCCGAGCGGCGCTGCGACGGCCTGCAGATTGCTGTCTGCCTCGCTGGCGCCCGGGTCGATCAACACGGCGGTGACGGCATCTGCTGCCGTCGTCACCTGGCGAAGCGGCTTGGACACCGAAGCGGGTGTGTACCCGAGTTCGCCGGTGGCTGCGGGTGCTTCAGCGGGGGCAGCTTCCGGAGCGGGCGCGGGGGCAGCTTCCGGAGTCGGGGCCGGCGCAACCTCGGCTGCGGGAGCAGCGGCACCCTGCGGCGTGAGGATCTGGATGGACTTGGTGGCGCCGACGAAGACCGGTTCGGTGGCGGTGCCGGAGTTGGTGGCCTGATCCGAGCTGGCGGAGTCGATGGCGTCAGGGGTGAACCACGGGCCCCAGGTGCCGTCTTCGGCCAGGGCGCGGACCTTGGACTGCGCCGAGGCGATGGTGTCCGAGGTCAACGCGACCATGCTGAACGGAGTGTCGCGGGTGACTTCCTTGACCACGGCACCTGGCTCTTCCTCGGAAGGAACCGGAGCGGTTTCGGTCGGGGCGCCGGGAGCAGCGGGTGCCGGGAACAGCTCGGTCGGCAGCGTGATCCCGGGAGGTAGCGGGATTTCGGTCGGGAGCTTGAGGTTTCTCAGATCACCGAGGTTGATGTCGGGGAGATCGAGACCGGTCAGCTCCTTGACCGGAATGATGATGTCGGGCACCGACGCGAGGAGCACCTCTGCGATCTGGGTCGGCACTGCTACTGACGTCGTCTCGTTCGCGGAACGTACATCGGACGTAGTGCTCGTGAAGCCGTAGACCGCAAAAGGACTTGCGACAGCCACTGCGGCTACAGCCCCGAGTACGAGCGAGGGCTTCGGTCGACGGTGTGGCAAGGGATTACTCCTCGGTTGTAGTTACTTGCGAGCGAACTTCAGGGCCGATGACGGCCGTGAACGGAATCCTTCAAAACCGGATCCGAGCAGGTCGGATGCCATGTTCTGGGGTTGAACTCCAGTTTTCGGACGCGTACGTCTGCAACTCGTGATGCTGATGTGACTCGTGTGACTGGTGTTGCTAACTCCAAACACTCTTGCCACACTAGTCACAAAAGTCCATAACGCTCAACCTTAGGGTGAGACTTTAGTTAAATCGTTGTGGACTGGCCTGCGCGCGAAGTACCGACTTCGCGGACTCGTGAGGCCGGTAGCGATGAGGAGAGCATTGATGGCGAGAAGCGGAAGAAGCGGAACTGCAGGTAAGAAGCCTGTGTCCGGTCGCGCAGGTCGCTTTCTGGTGGGCGGACCCGGGAGGCGAACCTCGCTGATGCGGATCTCGGTCCTCGGTCTCGTTCCGGCTCTTGCGCTCGGCGTCGCGATCGGAGGTTTCACGCAAATCCGCGCTGACGAGCCGTCGATCCTGCACGCCGTCGCTGCCGACACGCAATTCACGCTCTCCGGGCACGGCAACGGACATGGCCGTGGAATGGGCCAGTGGGGCGCTTACGGCTACGCCAAGAACGACGGCTGGTCCGGCGAGCGAATCCTCAGTCACTACTACGGCGGAACCGTCCTGGACTCGATGCCGCCTGCCCAGATGAGTGTGCGGCTCACGGCCCAGGACAACTCGACGCTCGACGTCTACTCCGACGCCGGCCTCGTGGTCAACGGTCAGCGCACCGCGCCCGGCGAGGCTGCCCATCTCACTGCGCTGCCCGGTGGCGGTGCGCAGGTAGTGGTCACCAGCGGGTGCGGTGGCGGGGTTGTCTGGGAAGCGGTCACCGAGCATCCGTGGGTGGACCCGGTGGACCTCGGTCCTGATCGACCCGCCGACCAGTTCCTGAAGCTGTGCAACAACGATGCGCCCTATCGAGGCGCCCTCGGCGTAGTGCTCGACAACGGCTCGGCTCGGACAGTCAATCTCCTCGACATGGAGGACTACCTGCTCGGCGTGGTGCCGGTCGAAGCGAAGGCCGAATGGGCCGATTCCGGTGGGGCCGAAGCGCTACGGGCGCAAGCCGTGGCAGCACGCTCGTATGCTGCGACCGAGCATCGCAGCTCGTACGCCGACACCTGTGACACTCAGGACTGCCAGGTCTACGGCGGAGCGGGCAAGGAAGATCCCCGCACCACCGAAGCCGTCCGGTCCACCGCCGGCGCCGTTCTGTCGCGTGACGGCAAGATCGTTGCCACCGAATTCTCCGCGTCCACAGGAGGTTACAGCTCCGGCGGTGAATTCCCGGCCGTCGAGGATCTCGGTGACGCGCTTTCTCCGAATCATGACTGGACAGTGAATCTGACCGCAGGGCAGATTGCGGACGCCTTCGATGTGGGTGAGCTGCAATCGCTCAAGATTCTCTCGCGCAACGGATTCGGTACCGACGGCGGGCGAGTGACGGCAGTCGAGGTAGTCGGAACAAATGCAACTGTTGGCGCCACCGGAATTCAGTTCCGCCAGAAACTCGGCCTGAAATCCGACTGGTTCACCATCGGTGACGGTGCGGGTGTGGTAGTGGCACCGGATTCGGAATCGACAGTGCCGGAATCCAATTCGCCATCCGACGATCCATCGGGTACGGTTGCGGAGACGCAGATCGAGAAGAAGTATCGGGAGCTCGGCGGTGAAAGCGGCTCTCTCGGTGCTCCTGCCGGCCCGGAGATGCAGTTGCCCTCCGAAGCAGGCACTTTCCGTGTCTACGAAAACGGAACCATCATCTGGACAAAGGTTTTGGGCGCGCAGGTAGTTGATGCCAACGTGCTCCGCGAGTGGATACCGACGGGCGGAAGCTAGGGGAAGGTCGGTCGGTAGCGACTCGCACGTATCGACTCTGAAGGGTCTCTGCCGTAACCCGGCGGAGGCCCTTCAGGTCGTTCAGGGTTCGTTGGTTGTCGGTCAGATGGTCGGGGCGTCGCCGAGCAGGCGGTACTCGAGCCACAACTCCGCACGTTCCGTGGGGGAGCCGAGGTCGAGCTGGAGAAGGCTCTCGATCCGAGCGAGTCTGCTGCGCAACGTATGCCGATGAATATTCAGCGCTGTGGCTGCGGCGTCGCCCACCCCGTTGTGTGCCAACCACATGGCCAAGGTCCGGTAGAGATCGCTACCGCCCTTCGCTTCCAGAAGCGGGCGCAAGTGTGCCGCCGCGAATGCCGTCGAGCGATCCTGGTCGAGAAATGCGGACAATCCGCTCTCCGAGAGTTCGGCGAACCGCATCGAAGGCAGGTTGCGGGCACCGGCCTCGGCTGCTGCCTGCGCGGCTTGGCGTCTGGCGCGCGAGAGATCGTCCCACCACAGCATGTCCGACACGCCGACGGTGACGTCGATTTCGTTGACACGGGCGAGGATTCGCCCGCTGTCGGTAGCCGAGACGACGGCAATCAGTGCACCGTCGGTGATGCCGAACGCCAGATCGCGGCTGAGACCATCGAGCAGTGAGACGGACACGCTCTCGAGCAGGCCACTCGGGCCCGCTACGTGGAAGACCTGGAAAGGCTCGACCGGAAATCCTCCCCACAGTTCCCCGGAGATGTTGCGGGCGAGCGCATTCTGTCCCTCGAACAGCTGATGCATCGCAACGGTACGAAGGTGGTTCATCGTCAGCTGTGCGTCTCGGGTTCGAGCCGTCATCAACGTGAGCAGAGACGCGGCTGCGATGACGATGCCCTGATTCAGTGAACCGACGGCGCCGGGGCAGCCGGCGACGAGGTACCCCATCAGCTTTCCCCTCGACGTCAGCAGCGGATGGGAGATGACGTCCTCGTTCTCACTCGTGAGGAAACTGACTTCCATCGGGCGGGCGTCGCGCTCGGGGGCAGTTCGCTCGATTCCGGCGGCCGCGGCGGTGTGTGAGATCTCGACGGTATGTCCGGCCGAGTCCAGCAGAGCCGCCCATCCGCCGATCAATTCCGCCACCCGTCGTACGACTGCCCGGGTGCCGTTGACCGTCACCGCAGCTTGAAGCAGTCGCCGCAGGCTCTGGTAATTGCTGCGCAGCGCTTTCATGTCGTCGTCGGATTGCGCCTTCGACACCGCTTTGGTCAGGGCGATGAAAGGTGTTCGCAATGGGACGTCGAGAAGGGGCACACTGAAACGGGTGGCCGCATCCACCAGAGTCTGTGGCGCCTGCTCGTATCCGAGGCCGGTTCCGAAACCGATTCCGGCAATTCCGGCCGCCACCAGGGTCCGTACGAATCGGGTCGTTTCCGCGGCCGTCGTCGGTAGTGACACCCCGGTGATGAGTAGTAGTTCACCGCCGTCGAGGAAGGGCGTCGGGTCGGGAAGTTCGGAGACATGTGCCCAGGTCAGGGTGCGATCGAGCTGGTCGTGCCCAGCCAGGACGCGAAGGCCGAACTGTTCGGTCGCACAAAGCTGGCGGAGCGTGATGGGCATGAGTCCAGTCTGACACCTCGAACTCGCCACTTTGTAGTGCCTGCGGTCACGTTTGTACAAAGTGGAGCCTGACGCGAGCTTGCCGAAGGTCCGACACTGGCGCTATCGAAAATGCGCTCCGGATAGAGCGCCACCGAGATCCACGTCCCGAACAGCCCACAAGGAGTACTGATGTCCAGTACAGACCAGCCGGCACTTCAGCACACGCTGAAGAAGCGGCATCTGTCGATGATTGCGATCGCAGGCGTCATCGGCGCCGGACTGTTCGTCGGCTCCGGTGTGGCGATCCAGGAGACGGGACCCGGTGTCCTGATTTCCTACGCGCTTGCCGGCGTAGTCGTCATCCTCGTGATGCGCATGCTCGGTGAGATGTCGGCAGCGTCGCCGGAAACCGGCTCGTTCTCCTCGTACGCCGACAAGGCCATCGGCCGCTGGGCGGGCTTCTCGATCGGCTGGCTGTACGCCTGGTTCTGGATCATCGTGCTCGGGATCGAGGCCACCGCCGGTGCCCTCATCATGAATCGCTGGGTCCCCGGCGTTCCCCAGTGGACCTGGGCATTGATTCTGATGATCGTGCTGACGCTGACCAACATCATCTCGGTCAAGTCGTTCGGCGAGTTCGAGTTCTGGTTCGCCTCCATCAAGGTCGTCGCCATCATCGCGTTCCTCGGCATGGGCATCGTGGCGATCTGCGGATGGATGCCCGGCGTCGAAGCACCCGGAATGACAAACCTGACCGGTCACGGCGGCTTCCTGCCGAACGGAACAGGAGCGATGCTCGCCGCAGTCCTTGTGGTCGTGTTCTCGTTCTTCGGGGCCGAAATCGCCACCATCGCCGCCGGTGAATCGGCCAACCCGCTCGAAGCTGTTCGCGCAGCCGTCAAATCCGTCGTCTGGCGAATTCTCATCTTCTACATCGGCTCGATCGCAGTGGTCGTCACCCTGCTTCCCTGGGACAGCGCGTCGGTTGCACTCAGCCCGTACGTCGCCGTCATGGACTCCTACGGCATTCCGGCCGCGGGCAACATCATGGACGTCGTCGTCCTCACGTCGGTTCTGTCCTGCCTCAACTCCGGTCTCTACACCGCGAGCCGCATGATCTTCTCCCTCGCCGGCCGCGGCGACGCCCCCAAGTCGCTCTCACGTATCGAGAAGACCGGCGTCCCGATGCGCGCTGTCCTGGTCTCGACGATCGTCGGCTTCCTGACCGTCGGCATGAACTACCTCTCCCCGGACAAGGTCTTCCTGTTCCTGGTCAACTCCTCCGGTGCGATCGCGCTGTTCGTCTGGCTGGTCATCTCGGTGTCCCAGCTGCGCACCCGCCGCAAGCTCGAAGCTTCGGGCCAGGAGCTGGAACTCAAGATGTGGTTCTTCCCGTACCTGACCTACGCCACGATCGCCGCCATCATCGCGCTCTGCATCGGCATGCTCACCCTGGACTCGACGCGCAGCCAGATGATCGTGTCCCTGGGACTTGCAGCGATCCTCGTGGGTATCGGGCTCTACCGCTACCGGAACCACAAAGACACCGACGCCGACGCCGAGGTCGCGCCCGTCGCCGAGAGCGCTCCCACACCCTGACACCAACGTCCCCATCTGCGAGATACTTCGATGTCCTAGTATCGGCCACGGACAGAGAAATCGACGTGAGCACAGCAGATGGGGACAATCATGACCACACCCGAACCGATCGTCATCGTCGACGGGGCCAGGACCCCCGTCGGTAGCTTCGGCGGCGTCTTCAAGGACGTACCCGCGCACGAGCTGGGCGCCGCAGCAGCCAAGGCCGCGCTGAGCCGCGCCGGCGTTGCGCCCGAAGACATCGACGAGGTCGTCATGGGCTGCATCGGCCAGGTCGGCCCGGACGCCTACAACGCACGCCGCGTCGGCATCGCCGCCGGACTGCCCGAGAACGTCCCCGCCTACACCGTCAACCGCCTCTGTGGCAGCGGTCTGCAGGCTGTGTGGTCTGCGGCGATGCAGATGCGATGGGGCGCAGCTGCCATCACGCTCGCCGGCGGTGACGAGAGCATGTCTCGCATGCCCTTCTACGACTTCGCCGCCCGCTCGGGCTACAAGCTCGGCGATCGCAGCCTCGTCGACGGCACCGTCGCGATGCTCACCGACCCGTTCAGCAAGGCCCACATGGGCCGCACTGCCGAAGCCGTCGCCCGTAAGTACGGCGTCAGTCGCGAGCAGCAGGACGAGTTCGCCGTCGAATCTCAGCGCCGTGCCGCTACCGACGCAGCGAAGGCGGCATTCGCCGAGGAAATCACTCCCGTCGAGACCGGTGGTCGGCGCTCCGTCACCGTCACCGAGGACGAGCATCCCAAGCCCGGAACCACCGTCGAAACCCTCGCCAAGCTGCGCCCCGCATTCGAAGAGGGCGGATCCGTCACCGCCGGTAACGCGTCGGGCATCAACGACGGCGCCGGCGCACTCGTCCTCGCGACGGGCACCGAGGCAGCCAAGCGCGGTCTCACCGGACTGGTCACGCTCGAAACCGTCACGACGGCAGCCATGGAGCCCGGCCTGATGGGCTACGCTCCCGTGCTCGCTCTCGAAAAGCTCTTTGCACAAACAGGATTGAAGCCTTCCGACATCGGCACCGCCGAGGTCAACGAGGCGTTCGCTTCGCAGGCCATCGCCGTCATCCGTGACAGTGGCCTGGATCCGGAGAAGACCAACCCGTACGGCGGAGCGATCGCCCTCGGACACCCGGTCGGCGCCACCGGAGCCATCCTGACCCTGCGTGCGGCCCGCGACATGGTCCGCCGCGACCTCGAATTCGGCATCGTCACCATGTGCATCGGCGGCGGTCAGGCACTCGCTGCCCTGCTGAAGCGGGTCTGATCATGGCGACCAAGCGCAAGCCGTCGTGGCACGACGACGAGATCACCGCAGTAGCCGAACTGGCCCGTGGTTTCTTCGATCGTGAACTGATCGCCAAGCGTGAGCAGTGGGACGCTCAGCATCGCGTCGACCGGTCCGTGTGGCTCGAAGCCGGCAAGCTCGGCCTGCTGTGCTGCTCGATTCCCGAGGAATACGGCGGGGGCGGTGGAACTTTCGCGCATGATCTCGCTGTCTTCGAGGCGCAGGGCTACTGCGGTGACTATGCGCTCGGTAACTCCGTGCACAGTGGCATCGTCGCCCACTACGTGCTCGAATACGGAAGCGAAGAGCAGAAGAAGGCCTGGCTGCCAGGTATGGCGACGGGCGAAATCCTCGGCGCCATCGGAATGACCGAGCCCGGAACAGGTTCCGACCTCAAGGCAATCACCACCTCCGCGATCCGTGACGGTGACCACTACGTAGTGAACGGGTCGAAGACCTTCATCACCAATGGTGGCAGCGCAGACATGATCGTGCTTGCCGTCAAGACCGACCCCAAGGCGGGCGCCAAGGGTGTCTCGCTCCTGATCGTGGATCTTCGTGACTGCGAAGGCTTTGCGGTCGGCCGCGTGCTCGACAAGGTCGGTCAGCATGGCGCCGATACGTCGGAGCTGTCCTTCACCGACGTTCGCGTTCCCGTCTCGAACCTCCTCGGTGAGTCCGAGGGGCTCGGCTTCGGTCAGTTGATGGCGCAGCTGGTGCAGGAACGCCTCATCATCGGCGCGCAGGCCATCGGCACCATCGAGCGTGCAGTCGAGGAGACCGTCGCATACACCAAGGCGCGTCAAGCGTTCGGGCACAGCCTCTTCGAGTTCCAGAACACCGCCTTCGAGCTGGCCGAGTGCCAGACGATCGCACGCACCTGCCGTGTCTTCCTCGACAACTGCATCGAGGATCACCTCAACGGCGAGCTGGACGGCGCAGACGCCGCGATGGTCAAGTACTGGCTCACCGAGCAGCAATGCGCCGTCGTCGACCGGTGCGTGCAGCTCTACGGCGGATACGGCTACATGCGTGAATACCCGATCGCGCGCATGTACGAGGACTCCCGCGTCCAGAAGATCTACGCCGGCGCCAACGAAGTGATGAAGGGCATCATCGCGAAGAGTCTTTGATCACCGGCGTCGAAAACCATTGACACCGACCAGGCACCCACCGAGCATTTCGGTGGGTGCCTTTGTGTGTGCCCACAAGCGGTATCGAGCTGTTCGGAAGGCAAACACTGATGAGCTTCACCATCGACGTCTGGTCGGCACGCGTCACCCAACTGACAGAGCTGGCGCACTGGCCGTTTCCGCCGCGAGAGCTCTTTCCCCAGGCGAGTGAGGCCGAGATCAGTGAAGCGTCGGCGCGGCTGGCACCGGAGTTCTTCGACGAGGGTAGTGGTGACCTCGTGCTTGCCATCCACACCTACCTGGTGGAGATCGGCGGCAAGGCCGTCGTCGTCGACACCGGTAACGGCAACAGCAAGCACCGGCCGAACCTCTTGCCGCATCACATGTTCGGTACCGACTACCTCTCACGCTTCGCAGCCACCGGTGTGTCCGTCGACGACGTCGATCTGGTGGTCAGCACACATCTGCACCCTGACCACTGTGGCTGGAACACCGCCCTCGACGCCGAAACCTGGCGGCCTACCTTCCCCCGCGCGACCTACATTTTCGATCGCACCGAACTGGCCGCGCTCCAACAACTCGCCGCCGACGGTCCACACGAAGGAGTGGTCTCGGATCTGGCGCAGACCTTCGAGGACAGCGTCCGTCCCGTTCTGGACGGGGCGAAGTGGGAGGCGGTCGACGACGGCCACGTCCTGGCCGAGTCCGAAGGCACACGCGTCGTCGTTCGCAGCGCGCCCGGCCACACGCCGGGTCACATCGTGATCGAGATCCGCACTGCCGACGGCGGCGCCGTCATCGCCGGCGACGTGATCCACCATCCGATCCAGTTTCTGTACCCGGACCTCAGCCAGGGCGGCGACGCGGATCCCGAGATCGCCAGGGTCACCCGCCGCGAACTTCTCGAACGCTGCGCGTCGGAGGGACTGCTTCTACTTCCCGCACACTTTCCGGTCGACGAACCGATCACGGTTCGGTTGAACGAGGACGATCGCCCGATGGCACCTTCGATATATGTTGCGAGGCCTGCATAGAATGGGCCAATGCCTGCGACCGAATCGACGCCATCGCTCTCCGGCAGGCCGCTTTCGAGTCGGATCGGATACGGCTTGGTCAAAGCCGCACTCCGCGTGAGGCAGTCGTACGCGGAGGCTTTGTCTCGCGTCGGACTGCTGCCCAATCATCACGCCATTCTCAGCACACTCGATGAACTCGGCCCATGCCATCAAAAGGAGCTTGCTTCCCGAGTGGTGGTCGACCCCGGTGACATCGTTGCCTATCTCGACAGTCTGCAGGAGTCGGGATACGTTGTGCGCGAACGTGATCAATCTGATCGGCGTAGGCAGGTCGTTTCGATCACGGACTCCGGAGTAGCGAAGTTGATCGAGGGTGATGCGGCCCTCGACGCCGTCGAGCAAGAGGTCTTCGAGTCGTTGACCGATCGGGAACGTGAGACATTGACGGTCGTATCCGCCAAGCTCACGGGGCCGACGGCGCGGCCGTCAGAGGCCTGATGATTCCGGGTACTCTTTTGCTCGTCTCGGCTGGACGCTTGTGGCCCCAGTAACTCGGTTGGTTGTAAGTTCTTGCCACCCAACTCAGATCGTCGACGGTGAGACCACCGAACCCGTACTCGATCTGCAGACCGGACGGGCTGCCGATGTAGATCGACGTCATCAGGTCATTGGTGTGGCGCCCCAGCGTTTGCATGACCTCGGTGTCGTGGCTGTCGAGAAGATCGATCAGGCGTCCGAGATCGTCCATGCATTCGACTTCGAGCATGAGGTGGTTGAAGCCGACGTGGCCGGGATATTCGGCCAGCGCAAGTGAATGATGACGCCCGTTGACGTGATAGAAGCGCACGGTGAATTGGTCGTTGGTGATCCGGTCCGATAGTCGGAAACCCAGCACATCCACGTAAAACTTGTTGGCTTCCTCGATATTCGGTACCTGTAAAACGATGTGGCCCAGGCCTTGATCTCCGGTCACGAATCCGCCGCGCATGACACGACCCGGTGTGAACGACAGTGGCGTCGATGCCTTTCCCCACGAAATCTCGTGTCGAGTTCCCCATGGGTCGGTGAACCACACGAGTTCGGCGACTTGCCGCTCGGCGAGCAGGTCGGGATTGCCGTCGTGCAGCATGATGCCGCTCCGGTCGAGGTGCGCGGCAAACGAGTGAAGATCGGATTCATTGGCCATTGCCCAACCGGCGTACAGGAATTCGTCTACCTTGCCGGGGTGGACGGCAATTCGATAGTTGACGTCGTCTACTGCGAGCCGGATTGCGCCATCCGGCCCGTCTGGTGACAGTTTCGCGCCCAGAAGTCCGGTTCCGTACTTTCTCCAGTCCTGAGCCCTGGGTGACGCGACTCCGATATACGACAGTTCCTGGATCACGATGATCTCCCTCGAATGCACTTGATGGTTGCTGTTCCCAAAATATAAGCAGTGTGACCAATGATTGGCAAGATAATCGTTGGTTTTGCCAAGCAATTTGTGAGTGGCAGCCGCCAGTGATGCTGAAATCAGGAAACGGGGGCCATAGTCCCTGGTGACGCATCCAACCCTCGGCTTCCGAACAGGTCCGATACCCTGGTTCATCGTGACCGCTGCAAATTCAGAGACCGCCCGTGCCCAGTACGACCTGATCGTCGTCGGTTCGGGATTCTTCGGGCTGACCATCGCCGAGCGTGCCGCTACCCAGCTGGGTAAGCGCGTGCTGGTGCTGGATCGCCGTCACCACCTGGGGGGAAACGCATACTCGGAGGCAGAGCCGGAGACCGGCATCGAGGTCCACAAGTACGGTGCCCACCTGTTCCACACCTCCAACAAGAAGGTCTGGGACTACGTCACCCAGTTCACGGAGTTCACGAACTACCAGCACCGCGTCTTTGCGCTGCACAAGGGGCAGGCGTATCAGTTCCCGATGGGACTCGGTCTCGTGTCGCAGTTCTTCGGTCGGTACTTCACTCCCGAAGAAGCACGCGCCCTCATCGCCGAACAGTCCAGCGAGATCGATTCGAAGGACGCCTCCAACCTCGAAGAGAAGGCGATCTCCCTGATCGGGCGCCCGCTCTACGAAGCGTTCGTGCGTGACTACACAGCTAAGCAGTGGCAGACCGACCCCACCGAGTTGCCCGCCGCGAACATCAGCCGCCTGCCGGTCCGCTACAACTTCGACAACCGCTACTTCAACGACACGTACGAGGGCCTGCCCGTCGACGGCTACACGGCGTGGCTCGAGAACATGGCGAAGGATCCGAAGATCGAGGTCCGCCTCGACACCGATTACTTCGACGTCCGCGACGAACTGCGCACCGCCAGCCCCGACGCCCCTGTCATCTACACGGGCCCGCTCGACCGCTACTTCGACTACTCCGAAGGTGCACTGGGATGGCGCACCCTCGATTTCGAGACCGAGGTTCTGCCCACCGGAGACTTCCAGGGCACCCCGGTCATGAACTACAACGACGCCGACGTGCCGTTCACCCGTATCCACGAGTTCCGTCACTTCCATCCGGAGCGCGAGTACCCGACCGACAAGACCGTCATCATGCGTGAGTTCTCACGTGCCGCGGAGGCGAAGGACGAGCCGTACTACCCGATCAACACTCCAGAGGATCGCGAGAAGCTCTCCGCGTACCGCTCACGCGCCAAGAAGGAGACCGCGGAGAACAAGGTCCTCTTCGGTGGGCGTCTCGGCACCTACCAGTACCTGGACATGCACATGGCGATCGCCAGCGCGCTGACGATGTTCGAGAACACCCTGCGCCCGCATCTCGAAACGGGTGCGGAATTGGCAGGGGAGAGCGAATGAACGCACGTCATCTACTCGAAGGCGAAGATGCCGTCAGCGGCGACGAGGTGACCTACCTCGGCAAGTCCCTGCTTCAGCGGATCATCCTGCCCCGCGCCGGTGAGCCGCTCGACGTCCGCACGTTGTACTTGGAAGAGTCCTGGTCCAACAGTCGGCGGGCGCACTCGACCTCGCGCACGTCGGTAGCGCTCGGCGCCGAGACCGAGGTCTCGTTCGCCACGTACTTCAACGCGTTCCCTGCCAGCTACTGGCGTCGATGGTCCATCCTGAAATCGGTGGTCCTTCGTCTCGAGCTGTCCGGCCACGGCCGCGTCGACATCTACCGTTCCAAGGCGGATTCCTCGCGAATTCACGTGGAAGGCAAGGAATTTGCCGACGGCGATGCCGCGGTCGAGTTCGAGGTGGAACTGGCGCCGTTCGAGGACGGTGGCTGGATCTGGTTCGACATCACCACCGATACGGCAGTGGTCGTCGAGAGCGGCGGCTGGTACGCGCCCGTCGAGGCTCCCGGCGAAGCGACTGTCGCCGTTGGTATTCCGACGTTCAACCGTCCGACCGACGCGGTCAAGGCGCTTGCTGCACTGGCTTCGGATCCGCTGGTGTCGGACGTGATCAAGGCCGTCATCATGCCGGATCAGGGCACCCGCAAGGTGCGTGACGAACCCGGATTCGCCGAAGCTGCTGCAGCGCTCGGTGATCGGCTCGCCATTCACGATCAGGGCAACCTCGGCGGCTCGGGCGGATACAGCCGAATCATGTACGAGGCACTCAAGACGACGCAGTGCCAGCACATCCTGTTCATGGACGACGACATCGAGATCGAACCGGACTCGATTCTGCGTGCGCTTTCATTCTCGCGCTTCGCGAAGTCGCCGATGCTGGTGGGTGGGCAGATGCTCAACCTGCAGGAACGAAGCCACCTCCACGTGATGGGTGAAGTGGTCGACCGCGGCATCTTCATGTGGACCGCGGCACCGAACGTCGAATACGACCACGATTTCTCGAAGAAGCCGCTGCGCGAATCGAAACTCCTGCACCGCCGCATCGACGTCGACTTCAACGGCTGGTGGATGTGCATGATCCCGCGCCAGGTCGCCGAAGAAATCAAGCAGCCGCTACCGCTTTTCATCAAGTGGGACGACTGCGAATACGGTTTGCGCGCAAAGAAAGCCGGATACCCGACCGTCACTCTGCCCGGTGCCGCGATCTGGCACATGGCGTGGAGCGACAAGGACGACGCCATCGACTGGCAGGCGTACTTCCACCTCCGTAACCGTCTGGTGGTGGCCGCGCTCCACATGCCGGGCAACGGCCGTGGCCTCGTGGTCAACACGGTGAAGGCAACGCTCAAGCACCTGCTGTGCCTCGAGTACTCCACCGTCGCGATCCAGAACAAGGCCATCGCGGACTTCCTCGCCGGACCCGAGCACGTCGCGAACATGCTGCCGACGGCACTCGGTGAGGTCCACGCCCAGCGCAAGGAATTCTCCGACGCCGTCGTACTGCCGTCGTCGACTGCGTTGCCGCTGCCCTCCGGTGCGGATGTCGGAGACGTGAGCCTGCCGCTGTCGACCGTCGCGAAGATCACCCGGGTCCTCAGGGCCGGAGTGCACAACGTGAAGCCGGCCAAGCCGGAACACCTCGAGCGCCCTCAGCTCAATGTTCCGACCATCGACGCCCGTTGGTTCCTGCTCTCGCAGGTCGACGGCGTCACCGTCACCACGGCCGACGGTCGCGGCGTCGTCTACCGCAAGCGAAACCCGAAACTCGCGCTCGAACTGCTCAAGGAAGCAACACGGTTGCGCCGCGAACTCGCCGCCCGTTTCCCCGAGCTCAAGAAGCAGTACCAGGACGCCGTTCCTTCACTGACCAGCACGGAAAGGTGGGAACGTGTCTTCGGCATCTCCTGAAGTACAGATTCTGGCCGGGATTCAGTCGACCGTCGGGCAGCTGCCGGGAGCCGTCAAGGTCGCCCGCGGTATGTCTCACTTCGGTGAGCACTCCCTCGGGTGGATCGCGATCGCTGCCGTCGGAGCTGCTGTGGACAAGCCGCGTCGACGGGAATGGGCCGGAGCAGCCGTCGGAGCATTCGGTGCACACGCCGCCTCCGTGGTGATCAAACGAGTGGTCAGGCGCAAGCGACCTTCCGATCCTTCGGTGCAGGTCAACGTCTCGACACCGAGCAAGCTCAGCTTCCCGTCATCACACGCGACGTCGACGACGGCGGCGGCTGTGCTGATCGGTCGGCTCACCGGGCTACCCTTACCGGCGTTGCTGGTGCCCCCGATGATGCTCTCGCGTCTGGTCCTGGGAGTTCACTACCCGACCGACGTACTCGCCGGAGCGGCACTGGGAGCCGCATCCGCGGCGGTAGTTCGCCGGGTCGAAGAAGCCAGAGCCGAACAGAAATGTGGAGATAAATGAGCGAGGAACCGGCTACGGTCAGCGGACCCCCGAAGTCCCTGCCCGCCGGCATCGTCAAGGCGCTTCGCCCACGTCAGTGGGTCAAGAACGTCCTTGTGCTGGCAGCGCCCATCGCGGCCGGAACCGCCACCGAAGCCGACGTGCTGTTGCCCGTCGCGCTGGCGTTCGTCGTGTTCTGTATGGCGGCATCAGGCATCTATCTCGTCAACGACGCGATGGATGTCGAAGCCGACCGTGCTCACCCCACGAAGCGATTCCGTCCCATCGCGGCCGGCGTTCTACCCGTCAACATCGCCTACGGCATGGCAGTCGTGCTGCTTGCCGGTGCGATCGGGCTGTCCTTCCTGGCCAACTGGCAACTCGCCGTGGTCATGGGCGTGTACATCGTCATCCAGCTCGCCTACTGCTTCGGTCTCAAGCATCAGGCCGTCATCGACATCTGCATCGTCTCGTCCGGCTTCCTGCTTCGAGCGATCGCCGGTGGCGTTGCCGCCGAGATCGATCTCTCGCAGTGGTTCCTGCTGATGATGGCGTTCGGCTCACTCTTCATGGCGGCAGGCAAGCGCTACGCCGAACTGCAGTTGGCCGAGAAGACCGGCGCCAAGATCCGTAAGTCCCTCGAGAGCTACACGATGACGTACCTGCGTTTCGTGTGGACGATGGCAGCGACGACGCTGGTCCTCTGCTACGGACTGTGGGCGTTCCAACAGGACGCCATCAAGGGCACCAACTGGTACGCCATCTCGATGGTGCCGTTCACCATCGCGGTGCTGCGATACGCGGTGGACGTCGACGGCGGCGAAGCCGGAGAGCCTGAGGAGATCGCGCTCGGTGACCGGGTGCTGCAACTCCTCGCGATTGCGTGGATCGGAGTAGTGGGTGTCGCTGTCTACCTCGTCTGAGCCACGCACCGAGGCCGACCCGCACGTCGACACTGCGGCGAATCGCACCACCCTCAGTCGAGGAGTTTTTCTCGGCGGGGTGGTGCTTGCTGCTGCCCTCATGTTCTGGGGTGCGTGGGAGCGTCGCTGGATCGCCGACGACGGACTCATCGTCTTGCGAACCGTCCGCAACCTGCTCGCGGGGAACGGCCCGGTCTTCAACGCGGGTGAGCGTGTCGAGGCGAACACGAGTACCGCGTGGACGTACATCGTCTACGCGTTCAGTTGGCTCACGCAGATCCGTCTCGAATACGTTGTTCTGACGATCGCGCTCGTACTCTCGACTGCTGCCGTCGTGTTGGCGATGCTCGGCACCGGTCGTCTGTACCGCGGCGTTCGGCCGTCGGCGGGCGGAACGATCCTGCTGGTACCGGCAGGTGTTCTCGTCTACATCGCGGTTCCGCCTGCGCGAGATTTCGCCACTTCCGGGCTCGAGACATGCTTGGTGATCTTCTGGATCGCGCTCCTGTGGGTACTGCTCGTTCGGTGGGCGCAGGCGTCGACGCCGTCCACGGCGTCGATCCTGACTCTCTCGTTCGTGGCCGGACTCGGACCACTGGTTCGACCCGAGATGGCGATTCCCGGTGCTGCCGCGTTGATGATGATCGTTCTCTCCGCAGGCCTGACCTGGAAGATTCGCACACTGATCGTCGTCGTCGCCGGACTTGTCCCGGTGGGCTATCAGATCTGGCGAATGGGCTATTACGCCTTGCCGTACCCGAACACCGCGGTGTCGAAGGACGCCGGTGGCGCGAAGTGGGCGCAGGGTTTTGCGTACCTGTGGAACCTGGTCGGGCCGTACCTGCTCTGGTTGCCGTTGCTGTTCCTGCTCATCGGTGCGCTGCTGCTCGTGTGGCGAAGCCGAGCGGACACACCTACCGCTACCGCAGATCAACCCGCACGCCCGCTGTGGCAGCGCTTTCAGCAGTTTCTGCGCACGCCGCGGGCGATTGTCACCTTCATTCTCGGCAGTGGGCTGATCCTCGGGATCTACTCTCTGCGCGTCGGCGGCGACTTCATGCACGGCCGCGTCCTGTTGCCGGTGCTGTTCTGCCTGCTCATCCCGGTGGCGGTCATTCCGTTGCGGGTGCCGGCGCGGGCAGCGTTCGGAAGTAATCGCGACACCGCGATCTTCGGAGTCTCGGCGGTGCTGTGGATCGGCACGATCATCTGGGCCTTCTTCGCCGCGAACACGACGGGTATGCCCGAAGGATCCGTGGTGGGTCGCTCGGGAATCGTCGACGAGCGAGCGTTCTACGCACTCAACACCGGTCACAAGCATCCGATCCTGGCCGAGGACTACCTTGACTATCCGCGAATGCGTGCCATGGTCGAGACCATCGCGCGGACTCCGGAGGGTGGGCTGCTGCTGCCGTCCGCGAGCTACGACTCCTGGTTCGTCGTCCCACCACCCGGACCGATCGAAGAGCCGGCCGAGCACGTCGTCTTCTTCCTCAACCTCGGAATGACGAGCATGAACGTCGGCCTCGACGTTCGGGTGCTCGATCAGATGGGGCTGGCGTACCCCCTGGCAGCTCACACCGAGCGACTCGAGGACGGCCGGATCGGGCACGACAAGAATCTCTATCCGGACTGGGTGGTCGCGGACACGGGAATGATCGACGTTCGACCGTGGCTGCCGTTCTTCCTCGACGAAGACTGGGTTGCGGACGCAAAGCTGGCCATCACCTGCCCGGAAACTCAGGAGCTACTCACGTCGTACCGCTCCGAGCTGACCTGGGCCAGATTCAAACAGAACTTCCAGCAGGCATTCGACTTCGCGAAGTACCGATTCGACCGGGTTCCGGCCTACGAATTGGAACGCTGCGGTCTCGTTCCACCGGAGTCACCCAGGTGATGTGATCAGCATCACCGACTGTTGAGGGTTTGAATATGTCGATTCAGTAACACCGAATTGATTGGCCACGATGTACTCGAAGACGATTCACCTAACCTGAATCACCCCCGAGGGGTGATGACGGTGTTGCTCGCGGATTGGGACGTAACGGTCCACCTATTTGTCACAGCTGAACCTGTGACATAAAGTCCAGCGAGCGCAGTGTGACTTGGAAGAGGTCCGCTGCCGACCCGAACTCGTTCGGGCTGGCAGAAAAGCCTGTTCCCCGACGGAATCCGCCGGAACCACTCCACCGAGTGGGTTCCGCAGACGAAGAGAGAGAGCAGTATCCATGCGTTTTGCCAGAAAGAGGCTGACCCAGCGCCTCAAGCACCGAGCGTTGGCCATCGGTGCCGCAGCACTTGTGCTCCCCCTTGCTGCAGGAGTTGCCGGTAGTGCTGTCGCCTCTGCTGCGCCTGCGCACACTGCTCCCAGCCACACCGCCCCCTCCGGCGGATACGACGAGCTGTGGGTGCCCTCCTCGATGGGCAACATCAAGGTCCAGGTCCAGTGGGCCGCTCGCGGCGGAAACGCTGCCCTTTACCTCCTCGACGGCCTGCGTGCGCGTAACGACGCCAACGCGTGGAGCTTCGAGACCAATGCGATGGACCAGTACCGCAACGACAACATCACCCTCGTGATGCCCGTCGGCGGCGAGTCCAGCTTCTACAGCGACTGGTATGCACCGTCGAACTTCAACGGCCAGCAGATCACGTACAAGTGGGAAACCTTCCTCACCGAAGAACTGCCCAACTTCCTCGCGAACTACGGCGTCTCGCCCACCAACAACGCGGTCCTCGGCCTCTCGATGGGTGGCAGCGCTGCTCTGACGCTGGCTGCTTACCACCGTGACCAGTTCAAGTTCGCCGGCTCGCTGTCGGGCTACCTGAACATCTCGGCTCCGGGCATGCGCGAGGCAATCCGCGTCGCAATGCTCGATGCCGGTCGCTTCAACGTCGACTCCATGTGGGGACCGCCGTGGAGCCCGTCCTGGCTGCGCAACGACCCGTTCGTCTTCGCACCGCGTCTGCAGGGCCTGTCGATGTACATCTCGTCGGCAAGCGGCCTGCCCGGTGAATACGACCACCCGCGCGCACCGATCGACTACTACAACACGGCTAACGGCATGGGCCTCGAGGCTCTCGCCCTGGTCAACACTCGTGCATTCCAGATCCGCATGAACTCGCTGGGTATCCCGGCCACCTACAGCTTCCCGTCCAACGGCACGCACTCGTGGCCGTACTGGTCGGCAGAGCTGTGGAAGGCTCGCGGCCAGATCCTCGACACCATGAACGCTTGGTGATCGTGCGCGATCCCGTGACCTAGTCACTTCACCAGTGCCGTTCCGGACTCCTCGAAGGAGAACCGGGACGGCACTTGTGTATTCAGGTGCTGCACAAGCGCCCGATGTCAGTAACAATTGCACCACCAGTAACAGCGCGGCTACCCCAAGCGGGGATCGTTTGCGTGTAGAAATAGTTTCAACGGGGGTCTGGCTGCTCAGGCGGCCACACGATCGACGCGCGGACCGAACGTAAGGAAAGAGAGTGAGCTCATGCGAGTAGGCCTTGCCACGGAGGACCGTCGCCGGTCCCGGGCAACCTTCCGGACAAAGGTCGTCGGCGCACTGGCAGCGATGCTGGTTCTGCCGATCGCCGCGGGCTTGACGACGGCCGGAACCGCGGCAGCCGCGCCGGCACCTGCTCAGGCCGCACCGGCCGCCACCCAGAACCCCACCGGAGCAGCGGTCACGAAGGTCGACTGGCTCAGCGAGCGTCGCGTCGCGCTGTGGGTGAACTCTCCCGCGATGGGCACCCCGATTCAGGTGCAGATCCTCTTGGCCCGCGATTGGAACGTCAATCCGTCGGCCAGCTTCCCCTCGGTCTGGATGCTCGACGGTCTTCGCGCGACCGACAACGAGAACGCCTGGACCTACGAGACCGACGCCGAGTCCTTCTACGCGGACAAGAACGTCAACGTCATCCTCCCGGTCGGCGGTCAGTCCAGCTTCTACTCCGACTGGCTCCAGCCCGACAACGGCAAGAACTACCAGTGGGAGACGTTCCTGACCAAGGAACTGCCCCCCATCCTCGAAAAGGACTGGCGGACCACGCAGACACGCGGTGTCGTCGGACTGTCGATGGGCGGCACGTCCGCCATGTTCCTCACGGCGCGCAACCCCGGCTTCTTCAAGTTCGCCGCTTCGCTCTCCGGCATCCTCACCACCACCTCGCTCGGCATGCCTCAGGCAATCCAGTTCGCGATGACCGACGCCGGTGGATACAACTCCGCCGCGATGTGGGGACCGCCGTCCAACCCGCAGTGGGCTGCACACGATCCGTACGCGCTCGCCGAGAAGCTCAAGGGCGTCAGCCTGTACGTCTCGAGTGGTAGCGGTACGACCGGCCCGTACGACCAGCCGTCGGGAATTCCCGGCGTGAGCACCAACTACGCAGGCATGGGCCTCGAGATCCTCGCTCGCCTGACCTCGCAGACCTTCGCGACCAAGCTCAACCAGCTCGGAATCCCCGCGCAGGTCAACTACCGCCCGTCCGGAACCCACTCGTGGCCGTACTGGCAGTTCGAGCTTCATCAGCTGTGGCCGCAGTTGGCCAACGCCATCGGCGTCGAGGTCGAGAAGCCGGCTTGCGGCACTTCGGGTGAGATCGGTGCGACGGCCGCAGCCAACGGCTGGATCGGTGACTGCATCACCCCCGAGTACAGCGTCGCGGGTGGCCTGGCACAGGACTTCCGCAACGGTCGCATCTACTTCACCAGTGGAACGGGCGCCCAGCCCGTCGCCGGTCGTATCGCCGGCGCGTACATGAACACCGGAGCAGCGGCCGGCCCGCTCGGCTTCCCGCGTACCCCCGAACTCGGTACCCCCGACGGACGCGGACGCTTCAACCACTTCCAGAACGGCTCCATCTACTGGACCCCGCAGACCGGCGCTCACCCCGTCAGCGGTGACATCCTCGCCGAGTGGTCCGCACAGGGTTGGGAAGGTGGCCCGCTCGGCTACCCGACTGCCGACGAGATCGCGACCCCCGGCAAGCCGGGCAAGGTCCAGGGATTCGAGATCGGCGCAATGTACAGCAGCGCCAACGGAACTCACGCGGTTCTCGGAATGATCATGGGCAAGTACGGCGAACTCGGCTGGGAAAACGGCTGGCTCGGATTCCCGAAGTCGAACGAGGTTCCGATCAAGGACAACGGACGCTTCACCGAGTTCGAGGGCGGCAACATCTACTGGAGCCCCGGCACCGGTGCATGGTCCGTCGAGAACGGTCCGCTGTTCGACGGTTGGAAGAGCGTCGGATACGAAGGTGGACGACTCGGATTCCCGATCAGTGACAAGTTCGACATTCCCGGTGGTGTCCAGCAGAACTTCCAGTTCGGCTACATCACGGTGATCGGTGACAAGACAGAAGTTCACTAACTCACAGTGGTGCACGACGGGCGGGCCCGATCACGGATCGGTGCCCGCCCGCGTGCGTTGCGTAACCTGTTGATGGACTTTCGACTGAAGGCAAGGACGGACATTGATGTCGCTTTTCTCGGGTAACCGAAACACTTGTGCACGCGCGATCGCGGTCGGCGCCCTGGCGCTCGCCACCGGTGGCGCGCTTGTCGCGTGCGGTAGTGACGACTCCACTGCAACCTCCAATCCGGTCACCACGACGTCCGCGGCGGCTTCGTCCTCGAGCGGTTCGGCATCTGCGTCCGCCTCTGCGACCACGACGGCGTCGGCTGCGCCCACCAGTCCGGGAGCCGCGGCCACCGCGCCGCCGGAGCAGCCGCAGAGCATCGAGGGCTTCCCGGGTCCCACAGTCGTCGAGGTCAGTCCCGAGGCACAGAAGTTCCTCGACGGACTGAAGGCGAAGGGCATCACCCCAGCCGGTGACGGAAGCATCGCCGTCAACACGGCCAATTACATCTGCGCTGCCGGTCCTCAGACCGACGACGAGGTCCTGACCTTCGTGACCGCCTTCGTCGGCCAGGAAGCGTCGGCGGAAGGCAAGCAGATCACTCCCGAGCAGGCAGGTGCGAACGCTCAGATCTACATCGACGTCGCCAACGCCACCTACTGCAAGTAGGCGCGGGTCATGGCGAGGTCTGGAAAGCGTCGTGGGTGCCTGATCCCGCTGCTGATCATTCTTGTGGTCGCAGCGGTCGTGATCGGCGGTTGGTACATCCTGGCCGGGCGGGTGCCTTCGCCGACTCCGATCCCGCCGAGCCCGGAGCCTCCGGTGTCTCAGCCGGCCAGTTGCCCCGATGTCCAGGTAGTAGCCATACCGGGTACGTGGGAGTCGAGCGCTACCGACGACCCGTACAACCCGACGGCCAATCCGGCGTCGTTGATGCTGAACGTGACCCGTCCTCTGCAGGAGAAGTTCGATACTTCACGGGCCGACGTCTACACCGTTCCGTATGTCGCACAGTTTTCGAATCCGGTTGCGATCCCGCCGGACGGACAGCAGTCCTACAACAACAGTCGGGCCGCGGGAACTGCTGCCACTAACGACTTTCTGATGAAGCGGCACGCCGAGTGCCCGCTCACGAGTTACGTCCTGACCGGATTTTCCCAGGGCGCGGTGATCGCGGGTGACGTCGCCGCGAGTATCGGCGACGGTACCGGCGCGGTGCCTGCCGATCTGGTTCTGGGCGTCGGCTTGATCGCCGACGGTCGGCGCGATCCGGCGTTCGGGAACACCGTTGGCCCGAGCGTTGCCGGTGTCGGCGCCGAGCTGTCGCTGAACGGGCTGAAGCTGCCCGGTCTCACGATGACCGGCCCGAGGCCCGGCGGGTTCGGTGACCTCAACGATCGGACCTATCAGATCTGCGCGCCGAGCGACGGTATCTGCGACGCGCCGGCAGCCGCTCTCAACCCGACCAACTGGCTGAGTTCGGCGCCGCGACTGCTCGAGTACTACAACAACCCTGTGCACGCGATGTACAACTCCTTCCAAGTCGATCCGAACGGCACGACGGCCACCCAATGGATGGCACAGTGGGCTGCGGAGAAGATCGACGCTGCACCGACGCCGCCCCACAGTTGAGTCACCGCCGCACTGTTGATTCGTCACAATCGGGCGTCTCGGGAGTTCGCTCGCGGGTAATCTGCTCGTTTGGTCCCGGTAGAGTGCTGCACGGTCCGGGGGCTTCCTCTACAGTGCTGTCACGTAAGTGACTGGCGAGTAGGTTCGATTTGTCCGAGTTTGTAGTTCGAGTACGACGTACGTGTCCATCACAGGAGATCGATATATGAGTTCCACCCACGGCAGCGATGCCCTACGCAAATTTCGGTTTGCGGCCGGTGGCGAGGGCAACGCCGAAGAGGGTGGTGCGCGACGCTTCGTCAAGCTCGCGCAGAAGGCCGAGGAACTCGGCTACGACTCGTTCATGATTCCGGATCACCTGGGTAATCAGGTCGGCCCGATCGCCGCTCTCGGAGCGCTCGCGGTGGCCACCGACAAGATTCGTCTCGGCACCGCCGTGTTGGCCAACGGCTTCCGTCATCCTGCTGTGCTCGCGAAGGACGCGGCGACTATCGACGTGCTGTCCGGTGGTCGACTCGAACTCGGTATCGGTGCGGGCTGGATGAAGGAAGAGTTCGACAAGGGCGGTATCGCCTACGAAAGTCCGGGCGTTCGCATCGAGAAGCTCGAGGAGTCTCTGCAGATTCTCGACGTTCTGCTGCGCGGGCAGGAATGCACTTTCGAAGGCAAGCACTATCAGGTGCGCGGCCTCAAGGGCAGCCCGCGACCGCGGCAGGGCCCGCGGCCACCGATCATCGTGGGCGGCGGAGGCCCGAAGATGCTTGCTCTCGCGGCGAAGTACGCGGACATCATCTCGGTCGCCACACCGACCAACCGTGACGGGCGGCTTCTGCTCTCCGGAATCACGATGGAAAAGACCATCGAACGTGTCGAGCGGATCCGCGAAGCTGCCGGCGAGCGTTTCGATGAGATCGAACTCAACTGGACCATCACCATGATCATGATCACCGATGATCGAGAGCAGGCTGCCGAAATGGCAATCGCCGCTCTGGACCAAGGTTTTCCGCCGAACATCGAAGTGGATCGTAAGCTGAGCGTGGAGGAGCTGTTGAACTCTCCATACCTGGCTGTGGGCACTTTCGAGGAAATCGCAGACCAGATTCGACTGGTCCGCGAGAAGACGTCGATGTCGTACGTCGGGGTCTTCCCGACGCAGATGGAAGCGTTCGCCCCGATCATCCCGTTACTGGCGGGCGAGTAGGCCGGAGAATACGGACGATGCGAATCTGTAACATATCGATGGTTTGGGATCGATGAAGTGATTCAGGTGAGTTGCGCACAAAGTGCGATTCGATTGATCGAAGATGGACCCGAGAGAGCGAAGGAAGTCTGGGGCGCAGGCATGAAAGACAGTGCTTGTGTGATCGCTTCGGAGGAGATGGAATGAACGCGCTGTTCGATGGCTTTCTCGACGAGAAGGGCCAGATCCGCCTGCAACCAGGCTTCACGCTGGTCGACTACGTCGAGCAACACTCGCGTGTCAACGCGGACGAGCTCGCGTATCGGTACATCGACTACTCACGCGAGCGTGACGGTGAAGCCCTGGAGCTGACCTGGGAGCAGTTCGGTGTGCGTCTGCGCGCTGTTGCAGCCCGTCTGCAGCAGGTCACCAAGCGTGGCGACCGTGTCGCGATTCTTGCTCCGCAGGGACTCGACTACGTCATTTCGTTCTTCGCGGCCATTCAGGCCGGTTCCATCGCGGTGCCGCTCTTCGATCCGGACGAGCCCGGTCACACCGACCGTCTTCACGCTGTTCTCGGTGACTGCAAGCCGACTGCGATTCTGACTGCCGCATCGTCGGCGGCCGGTGTTCGACAGTTGTTCCGCTCGCTTCCCGCTGCCGAGCGTCCGCGCATCATCGCCGTCGACGCGATTCCCGACACCGTCGGTGAAACGTGGGTTCGCCCCGACATCGAACTCGACGACATCGCGTACCTGCAGTACACCTCGGGTTCGACCCGAGTTCCCGCCGGCGTGGAGATCACCCATCGTGCTGTCGGAACGAACGCGCTCCAGATGGTCGACTCCATCGAACTCAACGAGGACTCTCGGGGCGTCACGTGGCTGCCGCTGTTCCACGACATGGGCCTGCTGACGGTCATCCTGCCTGCTCTGGGCGGCAAGTACATCACCATCATGAGCCCGCGTGCTTTCGTGCAGCGGCCGTACCGGTGGATCAAGGAACTTGCTGCGGTTTCCGACGGCGCCGGCACCTTTGCTGCCGCTCCCAACTTCGCTTTCGAGCACGCTGCCGCGCGTGGCCTGCCGAAGGACGGCGAGACCCTGGACCTGAGCAACGTCATCGGTCTGATCAACGGCAGTGAGCCGGTCACGACGTCGTCGATGCGCAAGTTCAACGACGCTTTTGCTCAGTACGGTCTGCCCAAGACTGCGATCAAGCCGTCGTACGGCATGGCCGAGGCGACGCTCTTCGTCTCCTCGACCAAGCATTCCGACGAGGCCAAGGTCATCTACGTCGACCGCACGGAACTCAACAAGGGACGCATGGTCATCGTCGACCAGTACTCCGAGAACGCAATCGCGCAGGTCTCCTGTGGGTACGTCTCGCGCAGTCAGTGGGCGGCGATCGTCGATCCCGAGACGCTGACCGAGGTCCCCGACAATCACGTCGGCGAGATCTGGTTGCACGGCGAGAACATCGGTATCGGCTACTGGGGTCGCCCCGACGAGACGGCGGAGACCTTCCACAACAAGCTGGACAATCGGTTGAGCGAAGACAGCCACACCGAGGGCACGCCGGCGGATGCCAACTGGATGCGTACCGGCGACTTCGGCGTCTACGTCGACGGCGAGCTGTACATCACCGGGCGCGTCAAGGACCTCGTGATCGTCGACGGTCGCAATCATTACCCGCAGGACCTCGAGGCTTCGGCTCAGGAAGCCAGCCCGGCTCTGCGCCCCGGCTTCATCGCTGCGTTTGCCGTACCGGCCAACCAGCTGCCGTCCGTCGTGTTCTCCAACACGCACTCGGGTCTGAAGTTCGACGACGACGATTCCTCGGAGCAGTTGGTCATCGTGGCCGAGCGTGCTCCCGGCGCAGGCAAGGCCGATCCGCAGCCGATCGCGGACACCGTGCGTGCGGCGATTTCTTCCCGTCACGGTGTTACGGCCCGAGACATCCTGCTCGTCCCCGCGGGTTCGATTCCGCGTACGTCCAGCGGCAAGATCGCTCGCCGCGCGTGTAAGGCGAGCTATATCGAGGGAACGTTGCGAGGCGGCTATCAGCAGACCGCATTCCCCGATAGCGTTTGAGGAGCAGTCCCTTCATGATCGGTGGCTTGGTGAGTTGATGGTTGAACAAGATGGTGCGCAGAGCAAAGACGTTGTGAGCGAGATGAGTGTCGCGCAGCTGCGTGAGTGGCTTCGCAATTGGATCGCCAACGCGACCGGTCAGCCGGCGGGTTCGATCACGGACGATCGCCCGATGGAAGAGTTCGGGCTCGCCTCGCGGGACGCAGTCGCTCTGAGCGGAGACATCGAGGATCTGCTCGGCGTCACGCTGACCGCCACGGTTGCCTATCAACACCCCACCATCGCTTCGCTGGCTACTCGGATCATCGAAGGTGAGCCCGAGGCGCCGGAGGAGACCGTCGACGCCTCGTACTACGTCTCAGGCGGCGCGACGGACGCTCACGACATCGCCATCGTCGGACTGTCCACACGATTCCCCGGTGCCGGGCACACGCCTTCGGACATGTGGGAAATGCTGGCGGACGGACGCGACGGCATCAGCGACCTCCCCGAGGACCGCTGGGCCGAGTTCATGTCGGATCCCGCCATCAAGGCCGCGGTCGAGAACGCGAACACCAAGGGCGGGTACCTCGACGACGTCAAGGGCTTCGACGCCGAGTTCTTCGCGATGTCTCCGCTCGAGGTCGTCAACGTCGATCCGCAGCAGCGCCTCGCACTCGAACTCGCATGGGAAGCACTCGAGCACGCTCGCATTCCGGCCAGTGGGCTCAAGGGCAAGCAGGTCGGTGTTTTCATCGGCAGTTCCGCCAACGACTACCAGCTGCTCGCGGTCAGTGATCCGACGACGGCGCATCCGTACGCGTTGACCGGAACGTCGACGGCCATCGTGGCGAACCGGGTCTCGTACTTCTTCGACTTCCGTGGACCGTCCATCGCTCTGGACACCGCGTGTTCGTCTTCGCTGGTTGCCGTTCACGAGGCTGTGCGCTCGCTGCGCAGCGGTGACTCCAACATCGCGCTGGCCGGTGGCGTCAACATGCTGCTGGCCCCTCCCGGAACCCTCGGTTTCGATCAGACCGGGATGCTCGCTCCCGACGGAAAACTGCGTGCCTTCTCCGCTCAGGCTCAGGGAATCGTTCGCAGTGAGGGCGGCGGACTCGTCGTGCTCAAGCGCCTCGAAGACGCCGAGCGTGACGGAGATTCCATCCTCGCGGTGATCGCCGGATCCGCGGTCAACCAGGACGGCCGTTCCAACGGTCTGCTCGCACCCAATCCCGATGCCCAGGCCGACGTGTTGCGTTTCGCGTACCGCGACGCCGGCGTCGTGCCGACCACCGTCGACTACATCGAGGCGCACGGAACGGGTACCGATCTCGGTGATCCCATCGAGGCCGACGCGCTCAGTCGTGTCGTCGGTCGTGGTCGTGACGAAGACAAGCCGGCTCTGCTCGGTAGTGCGAAGACCAACTTCGGGCACCTGGAAGCAGCTGCGGGCGCCGCCGGCCTGATCAAGGTCGTTCTGGCGATGCAGGAAAACAAGATTCCCGCGACGATCAACTACCTGGGCCCGAACCCGCACATCGACTTCGAGAAGTCGCACCTGCAGGTGACGCCCGAGGCCACCGACTGGCCGCGCTACACCGGCAAGGCTGTCGCCGGTGTCTCCGGTTTCGGTTTCGGTGGAACCAACGCGCACGTCGTGGTCAAGGAGTACGTACCTGCCGACGCGGTAGTCGATGAACCGGTTGTGGATGCCCCGGTGGTCGACGAACCGGCAGCAGAGAACGAGAGCACCGTTGTGCTGGCCGTGTCCGGCGCGCTGCCGTCGCGTCGTCGCCGCGCAGCCGCTGATCTGGCCGACTGGCTCGAAACCGAAGAGGGAAGCAAGACGCCCCTCGCCGACGTCGCCCGCACACTCGCGCGTCGCAACCACGGACGCTCGCGCGCCGCTGTTCTGGCGCAGACGCGCTCCGAGGCCATCAGCTCGCTGCGCGCCGTCGCCGCAGGCAAGCCTGCTCAAGGAGTCTTCTCCGCCGACTCGCCGTCGCCCAAGGGCGCGGTGTGGGTGTTCTCGGGCTTCGGCTCGCAGCACCGCAAGATGGCCAAGCAGCTCTACACGGAGAACTCGGCCTTCAAGGCGGCCGTCGACGAGGTCGACGCGCTGATCCAGGACGAGGCCGGTTACTCGATGGTCGAGATGTTCCTCGACGATTCGATCGAGTACAACGTCGAGACCGCGCAGGTGGGAATCTTCACCATCCAGGTCGGTCTGGCCGCGTTGCTGCGTCACCACGGCGCCGAGGCCGAAGCCGTGGTTCCGCACTCGATGGGTGAGGCCGCTGCCGCGTACGTTTCCGGCGGCCTGAACCTGGAAGACGCTGTCCGCGTGATCTGTTCACGTTCACGGCTGATGGGTGAGGCCGAGGGCGCACTTGTCGGTGACGACATCCGTCTGATGGCTCTGCTCGAGTACAGCGCATCCGAGATCGAGGCGCTACTGCCCACGTACCCCAAGCTCGAGGTCTGTGTTTACGCAGCTCCGACGCACACGGTGATCGGTGGACCGCAGCCGGACATCGAGGCGATCGTCGCGGCCGCCGAGGCCGACGGCAAGATGGCGCGTGTCCTGCAGACCAAGGGCGCCAGCCATACTTCGCAGGTAGATCCGCTGCTCGGTGAGCTTGCCGCCGAGTTGGCCGGTATCGAGCCGACCACGTTGAAGCTCGGCGTCTACTCGTCCGTCGACAAGGACACTTTCTACCGTCCCGGTCACGAGCCGATCCATCAAGAGGCGTACTGGGTCAAGGGTCTTCGCCACAGCGTGTACTTCACCAATGCGGTACGCGGTGCAGTTGCCCACGGCCACACCACTTTTGTCGAGCTTGCACCCAACCCGGTGACGCTGATGTCGGTGGCGGCTACCGCTTTCGATTCGGGCCTGCACGACATGGAGCTCATCCAGACGCTCAAGCGTAAGGAAGACGAGTCCGCGGGTGTTCTTGCCGCTCTCGCGCAGCTGTACGTGCACGGCCATGCCGTGAACCTCGAGTCTCTGCTTCCCGCAGGCGATTTCGCTTCGGTTCCGCGTACCGCATTCCTGCGTAAGCCGTATTGGCTCGACATTCGCGTCAGTGCCGGCGGTTCGGCTCGCGTACCCGGTTCGCACGTCGCTCTGCCCGACGGCCGCCACGTGTGGGAGGTCGACGCATCCGCCGTCACCGACCTGGCGGTGCTGGTGAGCGCCGCTGCCGGACAGGTGCTTTCGGATGTCTCTCTGACCGCTGCTGTTCCGCACGGTGAACTGGCCGGTGCTTCGACCCTGACCACGACACTCAACCCGCATCCGGGTGGAGCGTCGGTGCAGGTGCACGCTCGTGAGGGCGCTACGTTCCGTCTGCTCTTCGACGCCGTCGTCACGTCGGGTGAGCCGCTGCCCGAGCTGGTCGTCAGCGCGCCGGTCAAGACCAGTGCGCCGATGGAATCCTTGGCCGAGGTCGTCGAAGACGCCGGAGACAAGTGGGATCCGAACGGTTCGCAGAGCCTCGACGACCGCCTCAAGATCGTGGTTGCCGAGTCGATGGGGTACTCGCCGGAGGATCTGCCGGCCGAGGTTCCGCTCATCGAACTGGGTCTCGACTCGCTCATGGCGATGCGTATCAAGAACCGCGTCGAGTACGAGTTCGACATTCCGCAGCTCCAGCTCCAGGCAGTCAAGGACGCGAGCCTCAACGAGGTCAACAAGTACCTGCGCTACGCGATCGACAATCGCGAAGAGGTTCAGGCGATGGCCGACAAGCAGGCCGCGGAGAAGTTGGCGGCCGACGCTGCTGACGAGGACGTTGCTCCCGCCGAGGTGGCAGTGGAACTACCTACCACTGCTCCGGTTGCTGCTGCGCCTTCCGATCCTTCTCGAGCCGGAACTGCCGACGACGCAGGCTCGGACGTTCCGCCGCGAGATGCGGCCGAGCGCTTGACGTTTGCGACGTGGGCGGTTGTCACCGGGAAGTCGGCCAAGGGCATCTTCAACGATCTGCCGATCGTCGGTGACGAGGTCGCCGAGAAGCTTGCTGCTCGGCTTTCCGAGCGTGCCGGTGGCGAGATCACTCTCGACGACGTTCTCGACTCCACCACCATCGAAGAGCTTGCGGACGTCGTTCGCCAGTACCTCGAGGACGACGGCAAGATCGACGGACTCGTGCGTACTCTGCGTGCCCGCCCCGAAGGTTCCACTGCCGTACCGGTATTCGTCTTCCATGCTGCCGGTGGTTCGACGGTGACGTACGAGCCTCTGCTCAAGCGCCTGCCCGCCGGCACGCCGATGTACGGATTCGAGCGGGTCGAGGGCTCGATCGAAACCCGCGCTGCTGCTTACGTTCCGCTGCTGCGTGAGATCCAGGGCGACGGGCCGTACGTGCTGTGTGGCTGGTCGTTCGGTGGCGTGATGTCGTATGCGGTCGCGAAGTTGCTGCGCGAGCAGGGTGCCGACGTGCGTGTGGTCGGGCTGCTCGACACCGTCATGGCCGGCGAGGTCGTGCCGGACACCGAGGCGGAACGACGCAAGCGTTGGGAGCGCTACGGCAAGTTCGCCAAGCGCACCTACAACCTGGATGTGCCGCTGCCGCTTGACGTTCTGGCTTCCACCGAAGCCGACGAGGATCAGATCCAGATCTTGATGGACATGATCAAGATGAGCGGCGCCAAGATTCCCGGCGGCATCATCGAGCATCAGCGGACGTCGTGGTTGGACAATCGCGCCATCCAGACGGCCGAGTTCAGCAGTTACGACGGCGACGTCGTGCTCTACATGGCTGACAAGTACCACGACGAGCTGATGACGCTCGAGCCTGCATTCAAGACCCGCAAGGCAGATGGTGGCTGGGGTGACTACGTGAAGAACCTCGAGGTCGTCTACATCGGCGGGGACCACCTGCAGATCGTCGACGAGCCGTACATCGCGAAGGTTGCGGCAGACCTCACCACCAAGCTGGCCCAGATCGAGACAGCTCAGACCAAAGCAGCGGAAACCGGAGTTCAGAAGTGACGACAACCACCGCGGAGAAGCTCGCTGAACTCCGCGAAAAGTTGGAGAAGGCAAAGGAACCCGGCTCGGCTCGGGCCATTGCCAAGCGCGATGCAGCAGGGCACAGCACGCCGCGCCAGCGCATCGACATGTTGCTCGACCCCGGTAGCTTCATCGAGATCGGTGCCCTGGTGAAGATGGCGGGCGAGGGCAACCCGTACAGCGACGGCGTCATGACCGGTCACGGAACCGTCGACGGGCGTCCGGTAGCCGTGTTCGCGCACGATCAGACGGTGTTCGGCGGTGCCGCCGGAGAGATGTTCGGCCGTAAGGTCGCAGCTGTCAACGATTTTGCGCTGAAGGTGGGCTGCCCGGTCGTCGGTATCAACGATTCCGGTGGAGCTCGCATCCAGGACGCCGTTTCCTCGTTGGCCTGGTACGCCAACATGGGTTCACGTCAGGAGCCGTTGTCCGGCCTGTGCCCGCAGATCTCGGTCATCCTCGGTAAATGCGCCGGCGGTGCCGTGTACGCCCCGATCAACACGGACGTCGTGGTCGCGACCGAAGAGTCGTACATGTTCGTCACCGGACCCGACGTCATCAAGTCGGTCACCGGCGAAGAGGTCAGCCTCGAGGACTTGGGTGGAGCCCGCAAGCAGGCGGAGTACGGAAACATCCATCACGTCGCTCCCGACGAGAAGGCTGCCTTCGACTGGGTGCGTGAGTACCTGAGCTTCATGCCGTCGTCATGCCAGGAGAAGGCGCCGCTGATCAACCCGGGCCTCGAACCCGAGATCACCGAGTCGGATCTCGAACTCAATGCGTTCATGCCGGATGCCGACAATGCCGGCTACGACATGCACGACATCATTCTGCGGATCTTCGACGACGGCACTTTCCACGAAATCGGAGCCCAGGTCGCGCACAACGTGATCACCGGATTCTCCCGCGTCGACGGCCTGCCCGTCGGTGTCGTGGCCAACCAGCCCACGTACCTCAGCGGCGCCCTCGACGCGGACAGCTCCGACAAGGCCGCTCACTTCGTGCGTCTGTGCGACGCTTTCAACATCCCGCTCGTCTTCGTCGTCGACACACCGGGCTTCCTTCCCGGCGTCGATCAGGAAAAGGTCGGCGTCATCAAGCGCGGCGGGCGTTTCCTGTTCTCGTACATCGAAGCCACTGTGCCGAAGGTGACTGTGGTGGTTCGTAAGGCGTACGGCGGCGGTTATGCCGTCATGGGCTGCAAGCAGCTCGGTGCCGACATCAACCTCGCGTGGCCGACCGCTCGTATCGCCGTGATGGGCGCCGAGGGTGCCGTCAACATCATGGGGCGGCGTCAGCTCGCCGAGGCCGGCGAGAATGCACCCGCGGTGCGTGCTCAGCTGATCAACTTCTACAACGAGTTCGTCGCGACGCCGTACATCGCGGCCGAGCGCGGATACATCGACGCGGTGATCGAGCCTTCGCAGACGCGTCTCGAGATCCGTAAGGCTCTGAAGTTGCTCGCGGACAAGACGATCTTCAAGAACCCGCGCAAGCACAACTTGATGCCGCTCTAGTTCTTTTTGTCACCGAGGGCGTCGAACTGGCGGCGTAGCGCTTCTATCGCCGCCAGGACGGCCGGCCTTTCGCTGTCGGTCCGCCAGGCGAGGTAAATGTCTCGGCCGAGCGGCGGAAGGGTGTCGAGCATTCGAACACCTTCCGGCGGTACAACTCTCGCCAGACGTGGAATCAATGCGACGGCGAGGCCCTGAGCGACGAATTCGACCTGGGTGGGAAACTCGGCGACCTCGTACTCGATTCGTGGGTCGAACCCCTGCGCGCGCAGGGTCCGGACGGTGAAGGTGTGAAAGTCCGTTCCCCGGGTCCACGTCGCCCAGGCATGCTCGGACAGCTCGCTGAGCGCGACGACCTTGTTCTCCGCCAGCGGATGTGACGCCGGGAGAGCGAGCAGCGCCACGTCGTCGTACACGGGCGTGAAGGAGAGTCCGTCGGGAAGTTCGACGGGCAGAGTGCTCCAACTGTCAACTACCACGACGTCGAGGTCGCGGCGAATCAGTGCGGGGAGCAGTTCTTCGGATTCGCCTTCGTTGAAGGTGATTTCGAGCTGCGGGTGCGCATGCCTGATTTCGGCGATGGCTCGCGGCAGCACCGTCCTGCTGGGGGAGACCAGGGCGCCGATACGTACGCGGCCCGTCACCTCGCTCTGCAGCGACGCGATTTCCGCCTCGGCCTGGGCGAGCGTCGAGAGAACCTCTGCGGTTCGGCGCGCGAGGATTCGGCCCGCTTCTGTGAGTCGCACACCGCGGCCCTGCGGTTCGAGGAGCGGAACACCGACCTCTCGCTCGAGCTTGTTCAACTGCTGCGAAATCCCGGAGGGTGTGACATGCAAGGTGCGGGCGGCAGCCGCCACTGATCCGTTCTCGGCGACGGCGTGCAGGGCGCGAAGTCTTTCGAGATTCAACACAGTAGTAATGCTACCGATTATACGGTCTGAACATTTGCTTGTGCTGAATAGTTAGCGGCAGGAACATTGTCGAGTGACCACACTGACCTCCGCGACCGCGCAGACATCGACACCCACCCGAACTCCTCGGGGGCGCATCGACCCTCGACTGCTGGTCGTCGGAGGCGCAGCTGCGATCTCGATCAGTTCGCTCCTCATCAAGCTGGCCGATGTGGGGCCCTCGACCGCCGTCTTCTTCCGTTGCTTCCTGGCCTTGCCGCCGCTGTTGTGGTTGGCGTGGCGGGAGTACCGCCGGGTGGGCAAGCCGAGCCGGCGGGCAGTCGTTCTGCAGGTGCTCGGCGGTCTGCTGCTCGGGCTGGATTTCGCGTTGTGGTCACAGTCGATTCTGATGATCGGCGCGGGGATGGCGAGCGTCGTCGTGAACGTGCAGGTGGTCGTGGTGCCCGCACTGTCCTGGTTGGTGTTCGGCAATCGGGTGCCGATGCGGTTCGTCTTCGCCCTGCCGTTCATGTTCACGGGAATCGCCTTGGCGGGCGGCGTGTTCGGGGGTGGGGGAACCGGCGACGACTTGCTGTGGGGAACGGCGCTCTCGCTCGTCTCCGGAATCGCCTACGGCGGCTACATCTTCGTGGTCGGCCGGACGGGCGAGGCGGATCGGGCAGCGAGCCAGGTGTTGATCTCGACGACGTCCGCGGGCATCGCCGGGTCCGTCATCGGATCACTGTGGGGCCGGATCGATTTCGTCCCGGGCTGGGAAGCGTTCGGCTGGCTCGCGGCACTGGCACTGGTCGGCCAGGTGTTCGGCTGGATGCTGATGGGGAACTCGCTCCCTCGGCTTCCCGCCGAGGTGGGCGCGACGCTCCTGCTCATGCAACCGGTTCTCGCCGTGCTGCTGGCAGTTGTGCTGCTCGGCGAACGGCCAGGCGTTGGGCAACTACTCGGGTGCGTCGTCGTTGTCGGAGCGGTCTCGGCCGTCTCCGTACGTCGCACCCGAGCAGTCACCCGAGTAGGTAGCGCAGGCTAGTGCACTCGCATCTCGCCGGGCATCCACATGCCCGAGCGGGTTGCGGTGCCCGTCTCCACCTCTGCCGGAACCGCATTGGGGAAGTACCGGTCGTACCGCTCGAGTGATCCCCAGTCCCGCGCCCAGTCGTCCTTCAGGTACGTAGGAACCGTCGTCGCACCGGCAAGAACCTCGGTGAATCCGAGCGGGCCACCGTTGTCCGCGGACTGCCAGGTGTCGGTGGAACTGACCGCAAGAGGACGGTCCGGGAGGATGCGGAAGTTCGGCATCTCGGCCACACCGTTCTGATGTGTGAACGGACGTTGGCACGGGAACTGAAGGCCGACAGCCCAGTCCAGGAGGACCGGCTGCTCGTTGCCGATGTACGAGTTCAGGGACTCGAGCTTGGGCACGCGCGGCGGCGTGAATGCCATCCACTGATCGCCCGTGAGGTTGGGATCGAACGCGACCACCCGAACGGCGTCCGCGTCCGGCGCGAGTTCGTCGATCGGGATACGGACGTTGCGCCACGACGGCGCGGGTCCGATGTCTCGCGGCATGTACGAACCCTGAACCTGCACGGTTCCGTCGGGCTGAGTCTTGCCGTACTCGACCAGAAGTGACTGGCCGTACGTGATCGCACCGGTGTTGTCGACGGACCACACACGCCCGGCGACAGACATGACCACCAGCGGTGATTCTTCACTGCGAGTGGGCAATCCGTACCAACTCGAGATGAGGGAAGCAGGTTCCTGCACGCCGGGCTGGTAGCTGCCCATGACCGGCGTTTTCGACGGATCGAGGCCGAAGGGGAGCTTGGCCGTGCTGCCGTTGACGCCGACGTTGCCGGTGCCGCCGCTGGTTCCGGCACCGGAACCGGTGGCGAAGGTGGGACCGACACTCTGGCTGTCGGTATTGCCCATGCCCTGCTTGACTTCGATGTAATCCGCAGTCAGATCGCTGGGAACCCCATTGGGGGAGAAGCCCTTCGAATCAACTCCGGACAACGGATCCTCGGCGTTGAATCCGGGAGCGGTCAGAGGCCGCAGATTCCCGGAATTGACGTCGGTCTCGACCAGAACGTCCTCGGCCATGCCGCAGGTCTTGCCCGCGAGTGCCTCGATGTTGCTTCGGCCCAGCGAGTACGCCGGGTACTGCGACACTGCACCCTTGAGTAGCGAGAGCACCTCGAACAGGACCATCAGACCGGCAATCACGGTGAGGGGAGCGGCCGCGAACTTGCGAATTCGTCTGCCCTTGGCCGTGTTCGGCTTCTCGGGCGGGGCGGCAAATCCCTCACGCAGGTACTGCCAGGCGGCAAAGGCCAAGGCGAGAGCAAAGAGCGCGAGGAACAGGGTGTTGGATTCACGGCCGTCGTAGGAGATGGTCTTGTCGAACCACGGCACGCCGTAACTCGAGACGTACCAATAGCCGTTGATGCCGGCGAACGTCAACGCGAGCATCAGGAGCAGTCCGGCCACGAACACCGATCGGTTACGACGCGAGCGCAGGGCGGACGCGGACACGGCCACGGCGGTCAGCGCGGCGAGAGAACCGGCGATGCCCGCGTACGCACCGAAGTGGTGAGTCCACTTGGTGGGGTTGAACATCATCAGGAACATCGTGCCGAAGACGACGCCGACCAGGCGCCACGACGGACCGGTTGCCGCACCGGGGACGCGGCCGCGGCGCAACAACACGAAGAGCGTCGTGAAGAGGCACAGGATCATCGTCAAGAACGCGAAGCGTCGGGCAACCGAGCCGTCGACCGTCTGGACGAAGAGGTAGTAGTAGCGCAGGAAGTCCTGGTACCACTCGAGATTGGGGCCGATGATCGTTCGGACGCGCGTGGCTTCCATGACACCGGCAAAGGTCTGGTCGGCGAAGATGACCACCAGCACGATGGTTCCGGCAGCGGCGATCGGAGCGAGAAGCGGCAGTGTGCCGACCAGTCGGTGACGTTTGACGACGATGCGTACCAACGGGCGCACACCGGCGAGAAGGGCTGCGATACACATCAATCCGGTGGGTGCGGCGGCAAGAGTGAAGGCGCCGATCAAGATTGCCGTGGCCGCGGGCAGCAGACGTCCGGTCGCGATGGCGCGCTCGATGGAGCACCAGGTGAGCAGTGCGCCGAGAGCCACGATGGGTTCGGGGCGAAGACCGTTGTTGTACGCCAGCCAGAAGGACAGGAACACCAGCCCGCCGGTCCAGAGGGCGACGTTGCTCCGGCGAACCGCCCGGCCGAGACGCGGGACGACCTCGCGGCTGATGACCATCCAGCACAGGATTCCGGCGAGCAGAGCGGGCAGACGCATGAACGGGCTCGCGGTCGAGATCTTCGCCATCACGGCCAGCACTTCGTAATACCAACCGAACGGCGCCTCGGGAACGCCGAACCAACGGAAGTAGTTGGCCATGTATCCCGCGTCCGGTGAGACTCGGGCCATGGTGAGGAGGTAGCCGTCGTCGGCGGTGTTCGCGCCGATGAAGTGCCACACGACGAGCGTGCCGACCACCACTCCGTCGATACCGGAGAACTTCCACCAGCGTGCGGGCAGGAAGCGTCGGTGCTTGCGGCCGTCGGTGCCGTCGAGGCGAGCCAGGGCGACCAGCGCGACGATGGTCGAGAGGACGGCCACGATCATCGCGACCAGCTTCAAGACGCTCGGGCTCGACGAGAAACGTGAGTCGATCGTCATCGAGAAGCCGAGGCCCTCGGGGGCAGCGCCGTCGGGCAGGTCGCTGAAGACGCCGACCACCTGCGGGCGGAAGTCACCGTCGAGTTGGCCACGAATCGGGTTGCCGTCGGGATAGGTCAGTCCGACGAACTCTGCCGTGGTTCGGTTGACGTCAGAGCTGAACGCGATGGCGCCACAGCGACTGGACTCGACGTCCTCGCGTGCCGCCGAAGCGACGACGACGTTGCGATCGAGCACGTCGACGCTCGTCGCGGACACCCGGACGAACATCGACGACAGTGCCGCGCCGTCGCCCTGTGCAGGTGCCGTCGACAGCAGGATGCCGCCGCCCTCCGGCAACGAGCTGACCGCGGTACAGGGGATCGATGCGTTGACGTCGATGGGAACCTGCGCCATCAGCGGTGCCTCGACGTCGCCGATCACGCCGTTCTGCGGCCAGTTGACCGAAGCCGTCGTCTGCACGACGGGAAGCAGCGGAGTTGCCAGTGCGAGCACGAAGCCGAGCAAGCCGGCGATGATCGCGACCCATCGCGTGCGATGGAAACGCTCGCGGGCATCCTGACCAGCAGGAGGCGGCGAACTCGAAGTCTGAGGTGAAGCTGTCACGGCGTCGGGCACGGCTACCGATGGTATGTCAGGGCTGAGCGTGGACCTACCGTGCCCAGGTGGTTGGTAGGTCCACGCGTAACAGTTACGACTGGTAACGAATCGGGCCCGGTGTCCAGGTGCCCGATCGGGTCTCGGTGGTGACGTTCATTTGCGCGGGAACCGCGTCCGAATCGAGCGGTGTGTACTGCTCGAGCGATCCCCAGTCACGATCCCAGTCGTTGTCCAGATAGGTCGGCAATGCCCTGGCCGAGAGCAGTTCGGTAGTCCAGCCGAGCGGTCCGCCGCCGTAGTGGTCCTGCCAGGCGTTGGTGGACTCCGCGCCGATGCGGTCGGGCAGGATGCGCCAGTCGGGGATCTCGGCGACGCCGTACAGGTGATCCACCGGACGTTGGCACGGGAAGGCCAGACCGACAGCCCAGTCCATCAGCACGGGATCGGTGGATCCGACGACGTCCTGCAGCGTGCGCATGGTCGGCACTCGTGGCGGTGTGACCGCCAGCCACTGGTCGGCGCTGATGTCGGTGTCACTGGCCACCAGACGCACGGTGTCGGCGTCTGCGGGCAGCTGATCCATCGGAACGCGCAGGTTGCGCCACGACGGCGACGGGCCGATGTCGATCGGATCGACACGTCCCAGTGCGTCGACGCTCCCGTCGGCCTGCTTCTTGCCGTACTCGACCTGCAGCACTGCGCCGGGGGTGACGATGCCGTCGGAGTTGACGTAGCGGATGCGTCCGGCGGCCGCGACGGTCAGGAGCGGTGCGGCGTCGTTGCGCTCGGGGAGTGAATACCAACCGGTGGTCAGTGACGCGTTCTGAGGTGCTCCGTAACTACCGAGCACCGGGGTTTTTGCGGGGTCGAGCCCGAACGGGAGCGCGACGTTGCTGCCGTTGACGCCGGCCGTCGACTGCGAGCCACCGGCGGTGCCGGATCCGGTTCCCGGCGTGGTGGTGCCGGACTGCGAGGTCGAGGTGTCGAGGCTGTTTGCACTGCCTGCCGTCGAGTCTTCTGCGTCGGCCGTGAGGTCGCCTGCAACCCCGTCCGGCGAGAACCCGGTTGATTCGCTCGCACCGAATGCACCCGCGCCGGCGAGATCGGTGGGCCGATCCGTCAATTGCAGAACGCCGGCGTTCGGATCGGACTCGACGAGTACCTCACCCGCGAGACCGCAGCTTCCGCCGAAGACGGATTCGATGTTGGACTTGCCGATCGAATACGCGGGGTACTGCGCGACCGCGCCCTTGAGCAGGGACAGCACCTCGAACAGCACGACCGCTCCGGCCGCGATGGTCAACGGTGACGGGGCGAGAAGGCGGAGTCGCCTGGTCTTCTTGACGCTGTCCTCCGTGCCGTTTCGCCGGCGCGGCTCCATGACGTGGTACCACGCGGCCAGCAGCAGCGCGAGAATCGTGAGGCCGAGGAAGGCCGTCGAGAATCCCTTGCCGGCGATTGACGGCGGCTTGTCCCACCACGGGACGCCGTAACTCGAGACGTACCACCAGCCGTTGGAGCTCGTGAACGCCACAGCGAGGATGAACAGGATGCCCGCGGCGAACAGCGCGCGGTTTCGTTTGGAACGCATGCTCGACGCACTCACACCGACGGCGGCGAGGACGGCCACCGTGGCGGCCAGACCGGCGTACACACCGAAGTGGTGAGTCCACTTGGTGGGGGTGAACTGCATCAGGAGCAGCGACGCGAACACGATGCCGAGGATTCGGCGGGAGGGCCCGATAGCGGTGCCCGGGATCCGGCCCTTGCGCAGGATCATCATGACGCAGAAGACGAGTCCGACGAGCATGACGAACATGCCGAAGCGGCGTGCGAGTGAGCCGTCGGGGGAGATGGTCATCAGTGCGTCCCAACGCAACCGTTCCTCGAACCACGGAACATTCGGCCCGACGGCCGTTCGCACTCTGGTCGATTCGAGAACTGTCGCGAGGGTTTGATCTGCGAAGACCGCGACGAGCACCACGGTTCCGGCGGCGAGAATCGGCATGATCTGGGACAGGAAGCCGACGCGCTTGCCGCGGGCGATCAGGATCTGCAGGATCGGCCGGGCGCCGGCGATCAACGCGCCGATCGCGATCAGCCCGGAAGGCCCGGCGGCCAACGAGAATGCGGCGATCAGCACGGCCATCGCGGCGGGCAACAGACGTCCGGTAGCGATGGCGCGTTCGATGGAGCACCACGTGAGCAGAGCGCCGAGGGCGATGATGGGCTCGGGGCGCAGGCCGTTGTTGTACGGCAACCAGAAGGCGAGGAACACGAGCCCGCCGGTCCAGATGGCAACCTTGTTGCGGCGCACCGCAACACCGAGTCGCGGGATCACCTCGCGGCTGATCACCATCCAACACAGAATGCCGGCGATCAGCGCGGGCAGGCGCATCCACATGCTCGCGGTGCTGACCTTCGCGAACAGCGCCAGCACGTCGTAGTACCAACCGAACGGCGCTTCGGGGACGCCGAACCAACGGAAGTAATTGGCCATGTACCCGGAGTGCTCCGAGACTTGGGCCATGCCGAGCAGGTAACCGTCGTCGGAAGTGTTGGCGCCGAACACATGCCACAGCGCCAGCGTGCCGATAACCAGGGCGTCGATGCCGGTGAACTTCCACCATCGCGCCGGCAGGAACCGCCGCGCACGACGGCCGTCGACGCCGTCGATCCGGTGCAGTGCGTACAGCGAGACGATGGTCGAGAGTGCCGCCACGATCATCGCGAACAGTTTGAGAAGTGTGGGGCTGGACGAGAACCGCGAGTCGACGTCCATGTGGGCGGACAGTCCGGCGGGCGCTGCGCCCTGCAGGTCGGTGAAGATGCCGACAACCTGTGGGCGGTAGTCACCGGTCAGGGTGGTGCCGACGCCGTCGATTCCGGTGACCGCCGCGACGGTCTGCTCGGAGTTGGTCGTGATGGTGATCGCCGTGCACCCGCTCAGTTGATCGAGCGGGGTCGAGATCAATACCGAATCGCGGGTGAGTGCTTCGAGGCGGTCGGCAGTGGTGCGGACGGTGAGGCCGCGGGCGTTTCGGTCCGGCGCCCCGTTCGGCATGGTCGAGAGCAGTGTGCCGCCGCTGCCGCCCAACTGGCCGAGAGTGGAACAGGGGATGCTGATGTCGAGCGATGTGGGCGAGTAGGAGATAAGCGGCGACGAAACGCTGTTGACGGTCCCACCCTGCGGCCAGTCGATGCTCGCGGCTTCCTGCTTGACGGGCAGGAAGGGCGTCGCGAGTGCAAGAAGCAGGCCAAGAAGGCCGGTGACTATCGCGATGAGTCGTGCCGTCCGGACTCGCTGGGAATCCGATTCTCGGGGAGCTTCGGGGCCAGTGGGCACGGGTTTCGGGGGCACTACTACTTCAGACGGCACAAGGAACGATGTTAGGCGAGTGTGGGCCCGCACATCCTGAGAGAACTACTCAGGATGCAACTTCCTGTTCGGATTGTGGTGTTTCAAGTGTTCGGGCAATGGTGTCGAGTGAAATACCCAACACTTCCGCGACCGCGCTGATGGTGAAGAAGGCGGGTGTCGCGATGCGTCCGGTTTCGATCTTGCGCAGCGTTTCGACCGAGATGCCGGCATCGAGCGCTACCTGAACCATGCTTCGGTCTCCCCGTGCAGATCGCAGGAGTTCACCCAGTCGTAGTCCTCGTTCGAGTTCTTCCGCCGTCAGCGGTACGCGCACCATGTGCTTATAGTAATACCGGTATAGTTATTCGACAAGGAAGGTGTTCGAAATGGTCGAAATCAAGACCGCAGGGGAAATCGACGCGATGGCGGCGGCTGGGAGAATCACGGCGCAGGCTCTGGCTGCGGCGCGTGAGGCGGCAAGCGTCGGGGTGACGTTGCTCGAATTGGACGCCGTTGCCGCGGAGGTTATTTCGGCGGCCGGCGCCTCGGCGCTGTTCTTGAACTACCGGCCGGCAACGGCATCGACGCCGTTCCCAGGCGCCATCTGTGCGAGTGTGAACGATGCTGTGGTGCACGGTATCCCGAATGAGTACCGGCTTCGCGACGGTGACCTGGTCAGCATCGACTGCGGCGCGAGACTCGACGGCTGGTGCGGCGACTCCGCCATCAGCTTCACTGTCGGGCGGGGGAGTAGTGAGGATCAGGCACTGATCGACGCGACCGATGAGGCACTTGCCCGTGGCATTGCCGCTGCCCAGCCCGGAAACCGATTGGGCGACATCGGTGCCGCGATCGGACAGTACGCGCGTGGCCGCGGGTACGGCATGCTGGCCGATCACGGTGGGCACGGCATCGGCCGCGAGATGCACGAAGGCCCGGACGTGCCCAACGAAGGTCGAGCAGGCAAAGGCTTCCGGCTGCGTCCCGGCCTGGTCATCGCCATCGAACCGATGCTCATCGCCGACGGAACCGACGACTACCGGCACGACGCCGACGGGTGGACCCTTCGCACCGTTTCGGGCGCCCGGGCTGCGCACAGTGAGCACACGGTCGCGATCACCGAAGACGGTCCGGTGATCATGACCCGCTGATCAACCCGCTCAGCTCTGGTTGGAGGTCTTGCCGCTCACGAGGTCTCGTACGTCCCACACCCACACGTCGTCGACGCGCTTGGCGTCGAAGCCGACCAGCTCGTCGACCGTGTGGCGCAGGGCGTCGTCGCCGGAGAATCGGGGAAGCACCAGTACGTCGGCGTGCCAGTACCGCAGGTCGGTCAGTGCGTTCGCTCTGGTGCCCACGTCGATCAACGGGACCTTGCCGGTTTGTTTGGCATTGACCAGCAGGGTCGAGGTGGGCCGGGACTCGGCGCCGTAGATTCCGGCGCGGGTCTTCGAATCCGGGCCGACGAAGTACCCGCCGGCGATGGGGAAGCCGAAGTCGGCGTCGACCTGCCAGCTCAGTGCGCGGGCGTCTTCGGCGCTCGCGACGGGAACCGTCACCAGGGTGCCGTCGCTGACGTAGTTCTCCCACGAGCCGCTGGTGATGAATTCGGGCGTCGCAGATCGCTGATCGGCGTCGATGGGGGTCGGGATCAGGGGAATCATCGCGACGGCGAGAGCCACCAGCCAGACACCGGCTGCCGTGCGGCGCGGTCCACGAAGTTCGACAAAAGCGCGGTAGGTGCCGAGGGTGAGCAGCAGCCCGATCGCCGGAATCGCGCCCATCGCGAATCGGGATTCGAGCACCGATTCGAACAACGGCAGGTCGGCGAGGAGTTTCCACGGCAGAGTGATGCCGGTCTTGTCACCGTCGATGGTCAGTTCGGAACCGAGTGAGAGCACACCCATGACCACGATCACGGCGGCAGCCGCGCGGGTCAGGCGGATGCGCCACAGCCACACCGTTGCACCGAGAAGCAGGAGCACCAGCGGCCATCCGAAGTACGCGTTCTCCTCGGTCGGGTTCATTCGGAACTCCGCGCCCTCGGGGTCGCCCGCAACCGATTCGGTCGGGAACGTGGTGAGTGCAGCGGTGTCGTTGCCGGCCTGACCGTGTGAGACGCCGTCGTAGCTCGCTGGGCCGAAGAACTGCGACCACAGCGGCACCGCGGTGATCAGGAGTGTGACCGCGCCGCCGATCACGAGGCCGGGCATCGCGCGCTTGATCGCCTGGCGCGACTTGGCCAGGCCGGGCAGTGCATAGGCGGCGCCGAACACCATGGCTGACATCGTGAAGATGAGGAGCGGTTCTTCGCCGAGGAAGATCTGCCAGGCGACGAGTAGGCCGAGGACGACACCGTCGCGAACCGGACGCTTGCCGTTCGAAATGCGCACTACCTGCAAGAATATGAACGGAAGTACGAAGAACGCGACGAAGTTCGGGTGGCCGTTGGCATGCGAGATCATGGCGGGCGCAAATCCGCAGAACCCCGCTCCGACGGCGGCGGCGATCTTGGAGCGGACCGAGACGCCGGTCAGCACGTGCCGCGAGAATGCCCAGTACCAGGCGATAGCGGTGCCGCCGAGGCCGGCAGTCAGTCCGATCGCATACGTGGCTGTCGGTCCGAAGATCAACGTGATCGGGGCCAGCGGGATGCTGATCCCGAACATGGCGGTATTGGCCATCAGGTTCACGCCGAGCGGGTAATTCTGCAGGTCACTGAACAGTGGGCTGCGGAACTGGGCGAGGGCGTGAGCGGTATCGGCGAAGAACCATTCCCACATGGCCTGGTCGCGGCCCGCGTTGAACAGATAGCCGGACTGCAGATCGCTCCACAGGTTGGACATCACGTAGATCGCCGCAACGGTGAACGTCGCCATGATCGCGAGGTCGACCAGACGACCGCGCTGGACGACCGAGCGCCGCACTGCTGAACGGACTCGCCCTGGACGTGCTTCTTCGAGCAGTTGGACGTCGGGCAAGGTCTCGGTCATGCAGTCGGTGCCTTTCGGTTCTGGCGCCCATCCCTGAAGTGGCGATCTCAGAAGTTCGGGGTGGCCTACTTAGGTCTCGATTCGATAACTTCCACTGTCAGAGTAACGAACAAAACGGTTCGCGTCCGCGAGCGGGCGCAGTCAGCGGGACAAATCGGTCCGCCCGACTTGTCCGGAAAGTAATGTTTTCGTGCACCGTTTGACGGGTTCGTGACCGGGGTATCGCAACAAGGATCTTGCTCGCGTTTGTTCAGGCAGCCCCGACGAATCCCATCCTCGACGAAGAGTTGGAACCTACGTCCGGGGCCTATACCGGATGGGATGGTGCTTGTGCATGTCGAAGACAGCAGTTCGTAGTAGCGCAGTAGGAGCAGTGGCCCTGTTGGCCGTTGTCCTGGGGGGTGGGACGGCGTCGGCAGGCGTTGACAACACCAGTTCGATCACCGACGTCAAAGGGAATCGGATAGAAGTCTTCCAGGCTGATACCGCTATCCATGTCTTTCCGCCTCTCGACAGCTCACCGCTGAGTGTCGAGTTCTTCCACGACGGGGTTGCCGGCGTGAAGATCGACGGGCCGGACGCGGCAAGCTTCACCGGAACGAAGCTGACGATCGGTTATCAGATCGGTTACCCGATCGCGTTAACCGGCGCGACGGTCGTTCTCAACAGTCCTGGTCTCGACTGGGCTGTCGAGAGTGGAACCAACCTCGGGATCGGCCTGGTTCCGGACTTCGAACTGGGACTGGACATATCGAACGGGTTCGTCATCGGTGGTGACATCATTCCTTCGCAGGAACTTGACGTCGATCTGGCGCCGGGCGGTATCACCGACGTCGCACTGCTCGAAGATCAGGAGTTCGACGGTCCCGAAGCCGCTGTCCGTCTGTCCGGAGTTCACGGTTACGTACAGGGAGCAATCGGTCCGGTGACCATCAGGCCGTACGCGAAGGCTGTCACGTCGAATGGCGATACCGTCGTCACTTACGGTGTACCGCAGAGGCTTTAGCGAAAGCGGATGCTCCCGCCGTCACGCTGCAACAGCGTGATGGTGGGAGTTTTCCGCGTTCCGTGTGGTCGAATCGGCGCCACGAATCGGCGACGCGTCCGCCCAGTGGGCACTACGGGAAACACTGACGAGTTTCGCGACCAACCGTGCCGCGATCCACACGAGGTACACGGCGGTGATCAGAAGCAGAAGTGCCCAGTCGTGCGCGAAGAATCCGACTATCCCGCCGATCGTGAACGCGAGGGCGACGAAGACGACCCGTCCGCCCACGTCGGTCTCGACCAGATACTCGGGTTCGATCGGATCGTCGGGTTCACTCGATTCATCGACGTCCTCGGATGACTCGGCCCTGGACTTCTCGTGGTGTTCGGTGGGGATCTCGAGTAGCTCGCCCCATTCGAGCACCGCAACAGTGTGCGCGGTGTCGGTCGGGATCGCGCGGTAGTCGCGGGACTCGGACACGTCGATGAGAGCCCTTGCCAGAGTGAGTACTTCGATGCGATTGCGAATCGCGACGCTCAACACTTCATGGAAAGCCTGTTCGCGCCCGAACGGTTTGCCGCGCGCAATGACCAGAACATGCTCTGCGGAATCGAGAACTGCACGATGCGGTACAAGCTCGCGGCTTTGCGCAACGAGTTCGCTCACTGTCATCACCTACCCCGCCGGTGGTTGATGCGGCCGTTTGCTCGACTGCGCTTGGAGGGGCTGAGTACCCCGGCAGTTTCGGAAACAAACTCGCCGGACAGCGTGTCAGATTTGCGCAGCCGGGGCCGAGAGTGCTCCGAGGCAACTTTCGATCAGGTCGGCAACGATCACGTGAGCACGTTCGCGGCTGTCGACGCGGCCTTCCCACGTGGCAAAAGTGACGACGGTGAGCACGGTCAGAGTTCCTGCCCGAAGTTCGGCGATCTCTGCCGGTAACGAGGACGCAGCGACTATCCGCCGCTGAACTTCGCGGAAACTCTCGGCCTGCATGTGGTCACGGATAGTCGACGACATCGCCGGGTCGAAGATCGACTGCACCAGGAACCGCGCGTACAACGTGCCCTCGCGGTAGATGGTCTGTTCCGCCAACGGCAGGACGAGAGCCTCGACGAGGGCACGCATCGTCGGTGGATTCGCGTCGAGATCGATCGTGTCGAGCAACTCACGACGACGCTCACCGGCAGGTCGCATTCTGGACTCGACGACGGCCGCCAGCAAACCTTCACGTGACCCGAAGTGATACTGCGCAGCCGATTTGTTGGCCTGCCCGGCTTCGGTCTGAACATCACGAAGAGTCAGAGCGGCCAGACCTCGCTCGGCAACCAGACGCTCGGCTGCATCGATCATCGCCGCTCGGGCATCGGTTCGGGGCACGGTATGAAGCTAGGGGTGCGTCGGGGTCGCGTCAACGACCCCGACGGTAAGCCTTTTGTGACGTATCTCCTGGTTAGATTGCGTCAGAGCGGGTAACGACCACAAACGGCCCCTGCTCGGTCACGGTGAAACGAGGATCGTCGAACAGTTCCTTGGGGAACGTGACCGTGTAGCGGCGGACGTTCGGGTCGTTGGGGTAGACGTCCTCTGCCAACCGCAGCGTGTACCCGTCGGCGCCCTGGCGGAAGACGAAGGCGTCGGGGCTGCGCCACGGCGCCGAGTCCAGCGCAGCTATCAGTTCGTCAGGCGTCTTCAGTTCCGACCACTGCTCGATCAGCGCAGCGCGCGCACGGAAATCGGCGAGCGGGTTCGCGTAGTGCGACGTCAGTCCTTGAAAGCCGAAGTACGGGTAGAAGCTCAGGAAGCCGATGTCGGCAGTGAGGACCACCGTGTCATGGGGTTCGCGTCCCAACTGCTCGCGAATGATCCGGTCGATGTCGGCGTAATTGGCTTCGGCACCCGGGGGCCGCTTGTCGCCGCGCTCGCCGTTACCGTCGGTATCGCTGTATGCCACAGCGATATCCGGCGCCAGCACCTGCGGGATGTTCTGCGCGAAGGCGATGGCTCCGATGACACCGAGTGCAACCAGTACCGCTTTGACGCGAGGATTTTCGCTGGTGGCCAGCACGATCCAACCGGCGAACTCGAAGAAACCGAACACACCGGCGGCGGCAAGGAGTCCGATCAGGACCGGCTCCAGTCGGAAACCGAGGAGCGTACTGCCGGCGACGGTGAACGTCATGGACAGCAATGCCCACAGGTACACGGCAATGACACCGATACCGAGTGCTCGGGCGCGGCGGGAGAACAGGAACCGCGAAATCAGCCAGATCGTGCCGAGTAGGCACAGTCCGCCGACGAGGGTGAAGCTCAGCATCGGGAAGGGCAGTACCGCACCGGAATCGGGGAGGTAGTGCATTGCGGTGCCGGACTCTGCGGTGGCACCGGAGAGTGCCTTCAGCAGGTACGGCGTCCAGACGGTCAGAGCCACCAGGCCGGAGATCACCGCGATCACGGCGAGCCTGACGAGGGGTCCCAGTGCGGCTTTCCACGTGTTCTGGGCGCGTGCGGCAAGTACTGCGGCAACCAAGGCCATCAGAGTCACTGCGAACGCGGCGAATCCGAGATAGAGCGTGTAGACCGTTGCGGCGAGACCGAGGAACAGGCCCGTCCCGAGTATTGCGCCGGCTCCGGCAAATCGAGATGCCCCCGGCCGGTCCAATGCGCCCCAGGCGAGGATCAGCACCGGCGGGATCAGGAGGTTGATGACGGCGCCGTACGCCTCGGGGGAGTTGTACGCCAACACGACGGCAGTGACGGCCAAGGCCGCGACGACGGCCCAATCGCGTCGAATCAGCTTGGTCCACAACACGAGTGCAACGACGGCGACGACAGCCAACGAGCCGATCGCATAAGGCTTGAAGGCTTCCCAGCCGTCCATTCCCAGCAGGTTCGCGACGCGTCCACCGATCCAGAACCAGCCGGCCGGGTAGAACGGCGGCAGATCCACGTACGTCATGTCCTGCAGCGCAGCAGAATCCGTCAGCCGGGTCAGGTACTCGGTCCGGAACTGCTGATCGACCGAGACGCCGTGCAGATACAGACTCGTCGCGGCGAGGGGAAGTCCGAGCGTCGTGGTGACGAAGCCGGAGAGCCCGGCCCACGAGAGGAGTTTTGCGACCCGCTCGGCCTTGCGGGCGCGGAACATCAGAACCGCAACACCGACCACTGCGATGCAGAGCACCTGCAGCACCGTCGTGACTGCCTGCGTGACATTGGAAGAGGTGAACGCCGGCCACTGCACTCGGCCGAAAGCAAAGAGCCCGACAGCGGCTACAACAGCGGCGACCAGCGCTCCGAGGGCCATTTCCACCACCGTCGCCGCGGCATTACGCCACGGCGACGGGGTCGAAAGGTCTGTACTCGGAGCAGTTGTTGTTTCTGGCACGGGAGGAGCTTAAACCGGCAACTTCCGGAAGATCGGGCGCGGCACGTGGCGAAGACCCATCATGACGAAGCGCCACGGGCCGGGAGTCCAGACGATTTCCTTGCCCTTGTCCGAGGCGGCAACAGCGAGCTTCGCGACGATGTCCTTGTTGACCGTCAGCGGAGCTTCCTTGACGTGGGCACTGAACTGCGTGCGCACCATGCCGGGGCGAACGACGGTGACCTGCGGTCCGAATTCCGCGAGAGCCTCGCCGAGTCCGAGGTAGAAACCGTCGAGGCCCGCCTTGGTGGAGCCGTAGACGAAGTTGGCACGCTTGACGCGCTCGCCGGCAACCGACGACATCGCGATGATCTTGCCGAAGCCCTGAGCCTTCATCTTCTCGCCGAGAAGAACACCGACCGAGACGGAAGCGGTGTAGTTGACGTTTGCCACCAGAACGGCCTTGCGCTGGTTCTGCCACAGCTCTTCGGAGTCACCGTCCAGTGCGAAGGCGACGATCGCGACATCGACGTCACCGTTCGAGAACGCCTGGTCGATCACCTTCGGATGCGACTCGAAATCAACGGCGTCGAAGTCGATGAGCTCCACCGAGGTGGCACCCTTCGCTTCGAGCTGCTTGACCGCAGCTTCGCGTCCCGGATCGCCGGGGAGTGCCGCCAGAACGACGCGGAGCGGCGCCTTCTTCAGGTACTCCTCACAGATGGCGAGGCCGATCTCGGAGGTTCCACCGAGAAGCAAAACGGTTTGCGGGTTACCTACAGCGTTGATCACAGTTCCAGCCTTCTGGACATATCGGAGGCGAAAACGCCTGTGGGGTCGTACTTGCGGCGCGTCGCGATCCACTCGTCGATACGCGGGTACATGGCGTGGAAGGTTTCTGCGGACGTCCGCGAGTCCTTGGCCGTGTACAGGCGTCCGCCGAATTCGAGGACACGCTTGTCGAGTTCGGTGACGAACTCGTTCAGGCCCGGCTTGATGCGGAAGTCGACGCAGATGTTCCAGCCCGGGATCGGGAAGCTCAGCGGCGCCTGGTTGCCCTCGCCGAAGAGCTTGAACACGTTGAGGAACGAGTAGTGCCCGCTGCGCTGGATGTCGACGATGATCTTCTTGAACTCGTCGACGGCCTCCGGCGGAACCACGAACTGGTACTGGAGGAATCCGTTGGATCCGTACGCCCGGTTCCACTCACCGAACATGTCGAGCGGGTGGTAGAACTGCGTCAGATTCTGGACCTTGCCGCGGTACTTGCCGGACTTGCGGAACCAGACCTCGCCGATCGCGGTGAAGTTGAACTTGTTGGCCAGCCCGTTGGGGAAGACGTCGGGGAACGTCAGCAACTGCGGTGCGTCGAAGGCGAGCGGGTTCTTCTGCAGCTTGGCCGGAAGCTGGTCGAGCTTCGCCAGAGATCCGCGCGAGACTGCCGCACGACCGAGCTTCGGGGGCGCGGAAATCGCGTCGAACCACGCGCTCGAATACTCGTAGTTGGCCTCACTGCCGTCGCTGTGCAGCGCGATGGTCTCGTCGAGGCTGTTGGTGACGTCGCCGTCGGCGATGAAGTACGCCGTCTCGGTCGGTGTCATCTTGATGGTTGCCCGCAAGATGATGCCCGTCAGGCCCATGCCGCCGATCGTGGCCCAGAACAGTGCGGCCTTCGGGTCGTTGCGCCCGCCCTTGGGGGTGAGCGTGCGAACCTTGCCGTCGGCCGTCAGCAGATCCAACGACACGACGTGGTTGCCGAAGCTGCCCGCGCTGTGGTGGTTCTTGCCGTGGATATCCGAGCCGATGGCGCCGCCGATCGTGACCTGACGAGTACCCGGTAGGACCGGAACCCACAGGCCGAACGGCAGAGCAGCCTTCATCAGCTGATCCAGATTCACGCCGGCGTCGACGTCCACCAGAGCGGTGTCGCGATCGATGCGGTGAATGCGGCTGAGTGCATTCATGTCGATGACCAGGCCGCCGGCGTTCTGCGCTGGGTCACCGTACGAGCGGCCGAGGCCGCGCGCGATGACGCCGCGTCGCAGATGCGAGGGCTTGGAATCGTTCTGTTCCGCAACCTGGGCGACCGCGTTCGCGATCACTTCCACGTCGGGGGTGGACAGCACCTGTGCAGTGGTGGCGGCGGTGCGTCCCCAACCGGTGAGGGTGCGGGCTTGGGTGTGGAGAGCCGGCTGCGGCGTCTCTTCTGCTGTCGTGGACATCAAGGTAGAGGTTACCTGGGAGTAGTGCCGACGGCTCCGACTCGAGTGGTTACTCTCGTCGTCGTGCCCGAAACACCTGCAAGTCACCAGCACGAACCCCACGTCCCGCTGCCCGTCGAGATTCCTGTCACGACGGACATCGCCGACGACGCGTTGGACCTGAAAACGCAGATCGTCCGGTTCGTCGCGACGGGTGGGCTGTCGGCGGTCGTGGACTACGGGCTGTACGCATTCCTGTTCAAGGTCGTCGGCCTCGATCTGAGCGTGGCCAAGTCGATCAGCTTTATCGCCGGCACTACGACGGCGTATCTGATCAACCGGCGGTGGACGTTCAAGGCCGAGCCTTCTCGCGCCCGCTTCATCGCTGTTGTCGTGCTGTACGCGGTCACTTTTGCGGTTCAGGTCGGGCTCAACGCGCTGATGGTGCATGTGCTCGCCGACGAGTGGTGGCGCATGCCGCTGGCCTTCGTCATCGCGCAGGGCACCGCGACGGTTATCAACTTCATCGTTCAGCGGGCAGTGATCTTCAAGATCAAGTAACGGTTCGGGGTGGATTAGCGCATTCGTCCGGTTTCTCGAGAGAGAATCGAGCCCATGATCATCGTTCTCGATTCTTCGGCCCTGACCAGGGGTGCACGGTTCGACACCGCCGTCGCCGACGCTCGCGCACTCGGACACCGCGTCGTCGTGCCCCGATTGGTCGTCCTCGAGGTTGCGAGCCGCTACCGCGAGGAATCGGCGGAGATGATCGCGGCCCTGAGCGTCCAGGCGCGCATGTACGACCGACTGGGGTTGCGGCGCGACCTCACGAGGTTCGTCGACGCTGCTCACGACAAGGCCGACGGCTACGTCGACGACGTGATCGAAGACCTCGTGGCGATCGGCGTCGAAGTGGTCGATCCAGTCGACGTGTCGCATCTCGAGGTGGCCGAGAGGGCGATCTCGCTGCGTCGGCCCTATACCGACAAGAAGAAGCGAGACGGATATCCGGCGACGCTGAACTGGCTGACCGTGCTCGATCTCGCCGACCGGAACCCGGGCGTCGACGTGATCTGGGTCAGTTCCGACGCACGGGCATACGGCGACGGCGAAGACGGGGTCTGGCATGGCGATCTCGCACGTGAACTGGCGTCGCGCGGCCTCGAGTATCGGGTCCGCTGGGCGTCGGACATCCCGGTGATCGACGGACCGGTGCAGGTGGAGCAGGTGGCGGAGGTCGAGGAAGCCGCTGAGGTCGCGCCCGAGGCCCCGGTTGCTCAGGGCTTCGTGGAGCCGGAAGCGGTGGTTCCAGCCGAGGTTCCCGAACCCGCGGCACCAGCAGCAGCCCCCGCCCCCAAGCCTGTTCAGCGCGCAGCGCGGACGAGAGTTGCGCCGCAGCGCATCGAACCCGCCCCGAAAGCTCAGTCCGGCGGACTGCGCGGTCTGGGCAAGGTCATCGGCGGGCGGAAACGAAAGGTCACGATCGTCGACGATCTCGACGAAGTCGACCTCTTCGGTGCCTGATCGCTTCTAATCTGGACAGATGTCTCTGTTGCCGACAGTCAGTCGAAGGACCGGAACTCGATACGGCAGGCCGAGTATCGAATCGCAGGTCCTCTACAACGCGTGTCGATGGATGCTTCGGCCCGTGGTCGGGATCGCGCCGCTGACGCCTGGCGCCATGCGCCGCGCCGCAGTGCTGGACTCGGCCGCGGGTGTACGCATTCCGTCCGGGATCGATCGGGAAGCGATTCGCTTTCCAGGTTTCGACGGTGAACTCGTGCGGACGGCAGGCTCGACGGCTGATCTGCGCGACGGTGTTGTTCTCTACCTGCACGGCGGCGGGTTCATGTGCTGCGGGCTCAACACGCATCGGCCGGTCGTTGCAAGCATCGCCAAGCGAACCGGCCTTCCGGTCCTGCACATCGCATATCGACAGTTGCCGAGCACGAGCATCAGCGGGTCCGTCGACGACTGTCTCGATGCATACCGGCGGCTCCTCGAACAGGGAGCCTTGCCGGAAAAGGTTGTCTTCGTTGGCGATTCGGCCGGAGGCTTCCTGGTTTTCGCGACGGCACTTGCAGCTGTTTCCGCGGGGCTCGAGGTTCCGGCCGGTCTTGTCGGGCTCTCACCTCTCCTCGATCTCGATTGCACCACCAAATCAGTCCACGCCAACGCTCGACGCGACGTGATCGCCCCGGTGTCGGCATTGATGGCGATCGGAAAGCTTGGCGGACAGACGAACTCACCCGTCGACGGCGATCTGGCCGCTCTGCCGCCGTCGTTGCTGATCGCCGCCGAATCCGAGGTGCTCAGAGTCGATTCGGAGGTGATGGCGCAACGGCTCGCCGCCGCGGGGGTGCCGTGCTCGCTGCAGATCTGGAACGGCCAGGTTCACGCGTTTCCCGCCGTCTGGCCTGGCTTGCCGGAGAGTCGGGCAGCGCTACGTGACGTTGCCAGGTTCATTCGCACCAGGCTGGATGCGGTCCCGCCCCAGGCGTCACGTGCGCAGTGACGCGACAACTGCCCGTGCGAGGGCGTCGGCAGATCCAGGGGCGAATGGCAGAAAGAGTTCGGGCTCGATCAGTTCCACTTCCATGAGCAGTGGCTGATCCACCGGACCCACGACGTCCACACGCGCATAAAGCAATTCGCCGGGGCCGCATGGGGTCGCGGCCAGTGCTGCGTCGGCCACCGCGAGTTCGGCGGCGGACGGTTCGTGGAGGTGGTTGGTTCCGCCGTGAAATTCCTGCACGCGGAAGTCGTGGGCGGCCGGGATCTTCCGGACAGCGTGTGAGTAGCGTCCGCCGATGTGGATGATCGAGCGCTCACCGTCGACGACGTCCGAGACGAATGGCTGGACCAACGCGTCGTTACCGCCGTCGAGGATCGAGCTGAGGTGAGCGTGGGCCTGCTCGGACCCGGCGGCAAACTTTCCCACTCCGACAGCGCCGGCGGACACTGCCGGCTTGACGATGACGTCGGCACCCTCGAACGAAGGGAGGGTGAGTGTTTCGCTCTTTCCGGCAGCGATCACAGCGGTGGGGACGATGGGGACGCCGGCCGCGGCAAGTTCGGTGAGGTATCCCTTGTGTGCGTTCCACTTCACGATCGAGAGTGGATTGGCGATCGGAGCGGTCAGCTGATCGAGAACGGCGAGAAATTCGTCGAGGCGCTGGGTGTAGTCCCAGGTCGACCGGATCAGAACCAGGTCGGCGTCGATATCGAGGAGGGACGGGCTCGACCACGGCGCCATCGTCGACGCGATGCCGTAGGAGGTGAGAGCTTCCATGACGAGTTTGCTTTCGACATCCGCCTCGCGGGCGGCGCCGTCACAGGTGAGCAGGAGAACCGTGGTCATGCCACGATGCTTTCACGGCTGGCGCCTTCTAAGACTAGCGAGGTGGCCCCTCGTCGAGGACCAGCGAACCGGTCCCGGGTTGCCCGGTTGCGTCCACCCACGTCACCGCGACGGTGTCGCCGGGGCGGCGCGAGCTCATCGCCGCGTTGAGATCAGCGGACGACGCGATCCGGCTGCCACCGAACTCGGTGATGACCGCACCTTTGGTCAGCCCCACCCGCTCGGCCGGCGAATCGAAGCTCACGGCAACAACTTCGGCGCCGGCCGGCATGTCCGCGTGATCCTTCACCGCGACACCGAGTACGGGTGTCGGTCCCACACGCACGGTCTCGGAGGAGCGGCCGCCGAGTACCTGCTCGACGATCGGTAGTGCGGTGTCGATCGGTATCGCGTAGGACTGAGGCGCCGGTGAGGTTTCGGTGCGGTCGGTGACGGCGTTGCCCGCGCTGCTGACGCCGATCAGCTCGCCAACGGCGTTGACCAGGGGACCACCGGAATCGCCAGGCCGGATGTCCGCGTCCACCTCGATGAGGCCCTTCAACTGGTTTCGCGATCCGTCGGACACGTTGCGGGTGTTGACGGTGACACCGAGGTTGGTGATGACGCCGGGAGCAGGGACGGGTACTCCGCCGCCTTCCGCATTTCCGATTGCGGTGACGGAGTCCCCGCGAGCGGCTTCTGCTGATTTGCCGACCACAGCCACCGGCAGATCGTCAGCGCCCGCGAGTCGAAGGACAGCAAGGTCGCTGACGCTGTCGTACCCGAGGATCTCGGCGTCGTAGATCAGTCCGTTGGACATGCTGACGGCAGTGACGTCCGAAGCTCCGCTGATGACGTGGTGATTCGTGAGCACCACTCCGTCAGGGGAGAGCACGATCCCGGTCCCAGCAGTGGTGGTGAATCCGGCCGGCGCCGTGATGGTGACGATGGTGGGGACCACCCGGGCCGAGAGCTCCTCCGGGGTGAGCGGAACAACCGGCGCGGGTGGGGTGGTCGTGATGACGGTGACCGGTGCGGACTCGATCGTTCCCGGAGTCAGGGGCGGTGCGACCAGCGCGAGACCACCGAGGCCGGCTGCGAGAACGACGGCCGTCCACAGGCCGCGTCTGCTCGCACGTTTGGTCATCCAGCCGTCCGTCCCGCCGGTGTCATGCCATCGAGTCGTGAAAGGTGAAGATTACCCAACCGGCAAAGATCAAGACATGCGATGGCGCAACAGCATGTAGACGCCGCGACGCATGAACGAAGTGGCGAGTGCGCGTGCGTCGCCGATTCGGACGTCCATTGCGGAGACGAGAGTCGGATCCGATTCCCGGAGATCTTTGTGGAATGCCGCTGCCTGGCGTGCCTGATCCTTGGCCAGACGCACACTCCACTGTCCGGCGTTGACGCGGAAGGACGCGAGGGGTTTGGCGATCGCATAGACGTCCCCTTGGAGTGCGACGGCGGTGTACGTGGCTTCGTCGATGACGTACGGGTTGGTGTCGTCCCACCATCCGATGGCCTTCAAGGCGGATCGCTTCATGAGTACACATCCGGGCTCGCCGAAGATGTTCGCTCCCGCCGTTACCGTCTTTCGGGCCGCGTCGCGCCCGGTGACCAGTCCCTTCAGCCCTGCAAGTCCGCGCGCGGAGAGGATGGTCTTTCCGTTTGCATCGACCAGTTTGCGTTGCGAGGCCACGAGTACCACCGAGGGGTGCTCGTCGAAAGCCGCGACCTGTTCCGCCAGGCACTCGGGGTAGATGGTGTCGTCACCGCACACCAGTTTCAGGAGCTCTCCGTTCGCAGCTTCGCTGACCCGGTCCCAGTTTCGCTTCGCTCCGCCGCCGGCCTCGGTCGACAGGATCTCGATCCGCGGATCGTCGGCGTATCGCGCCAGGACCTTGACGGTGTCGTCGGTCGACGAATGATCCGAGATGATCAGTTCGAAGTCCTGGTAGCTCTGATTCAGGATCGAGTCGATCGTCTCGGCAATGTAGTCGGCATTGTTGTAAGCCGGGACGACGACGGAAACACGCGGAGTCATGAGTTGCCTGTTCTCTTGTTTCGACTGAACGAGAAATCGCGGTAACCGAAGAAGCTTGCTGTTGCGGTTACCGCAGTGATGACGAGTTGTGACGGGATGGGAGGAAAGTGCAGGACCGAGACCGCGACGGTCATCAGCGCGAGGTTGATCACGAAGGCGCCGAAATTGACGACGACGAATCGCCAGAAGTCACGGAGGAAGTGGCCGCGAACTTCGAAGACCAGGTAGCGGTACATCGCAAAAGCGCACAGCAGGTTGCAGACGTACCCGGCAACGATCGCGAAGTGGTAGCCGAATTGATCGCCGAGCGCGATCTGCCAGGCAATGAACCAGGCGGTTCCGAGCGCCGTGTTGACGCCACCGACGAGCAGAAAGGCAAGGGCCTGATTCTTGACGACGCGCATCAACGGACCCGGCCTGCCGGTCATTCCGGCGGGGGGTGTTGCAGTCGAATCCGGTGAAGCCATCAGCCTTCGCCGAACGTGGGCAGCAGCCCTGCCGACACGGCATCTTGAAGCGACGGTGCCGCTGTGTCCTTCGCGGAGAGCGTGATGTTCAGGGGCTCACCGCTGCGACCCACGGTGGGCCAGTCGATCGCTATGTCGGGATCGAGGGGGTGAACTTCGTGCTCACGCTCGGGGGCGTATCCCGTCGAGCACAGGTAAACCACGGTCGAGTTGTCCTCGAGGGACAGGAAGGCATGCCCAAGCCCTTCGGACAGAAAGATCGCTCTGCGGTCGACGTCGTCGAGAAGGACCGAATCCCACTGGCCGAAGGTCGGCGATCCCACGCGGAGGTCGACGGCGATGTCGAGTATCGCGCCTTTGACACACGTAACGTACTTGGCCTGTCCGGGAGGGACGTCGGCAAAATGGATGCCTCGTAGGACGCCGGCAGCCGAGACCGAGCAATTGGCCTGCTGAAGGTCGAGGGTGCGGCCGGTGATCTCGGAGAATCCGGGTTCACGGAACCATTCGAGGAAGACTCCACGGTCGTCGCCGAACTGTTTGGGTGTGAATTCCCAGGCCCCTGGCACTTTCAGTTCGCGATACTGGCTCATCACGTGAGTATCTGCCATGTCACCAGTCCTTGCCGCGGTCGAGAAGTTCGAGAAGGTATTTTCCGTATCCGGATTTGAGGAGCTTCTCAGCACGAATGCGTAGCTCGTCGTCGGTGATGAATCCGTGCCGCCACGCAACTTCTTCGGGCGCGCCGATCTTGAGTCCCTGACGCTCCTCGATCGTGCGCACGTAGTTCGATGCGTCGAGAAGCGAATCGAAAGTTCCGGTGTCGAGCCACGCGGTGCCGCGAGGAAGTACTTCGACCTGGAGGCGGCCAGCTTCGAGGTACGCACGGTTGACGTCGGTGATCTCGTATTCGCCGCGTGCCGATGGTTCGAGGTCCTTGGCGATGGCGACAACGTCGTTGTCGTAGAAATAGAGGCCAGGCACCGAATAGTTGGAGCGCGGGTTCGCCGGCTTCTCCTCGAGCGAGACGGCTTTGCCTTCGCGGTCGAACTCGATGACTCCGTAAGCCGTGGGGTCCGAAACCCAGTACGCGAATACGGCGCCACCGTCGATGTTCTCGAAACGCGTGAGCTTACTGCCCAGACCTGGGCCGTAGAAGATGTTGTCGCCGAGGACCAGGGCCGCGGATTCCGAACCGATGTGGCCGGCTCCGAGTACGAAGGCTTGTGCGAGACCATTCGGCTCGTGCTGGATCTGGTAGGTCAGGTCGACGCCGAACTGCGAGCCGTCGCCGAGCAACCGCTGGAACTGCGGTGCGTCGTCTTCTGTGGTGATGATCATGATGTCGCGAATCCCGGCCAGCATCAGGGTGCTGAGTGGGTAATAGATCATCGGTTTGTCGTAGACGGGGACCAGCTGTTTGCTCACGCCGAGCGTGATGGGGTGCAACCTCGACCCCGTGCCGCCCGCCAGAATGATTCCGCGCATGCCTCGAAGTGTTCCAGTGTTCGCTGGAGAAACAAATCTCGGGCGCACGGTATCGTGCGTGGCCGGTAGATAGATCGGTTCGATTCGGTGATCGTGGAGGCGCAAACGTGAGAGTTCTCGTGACTGGCGGTGCAGGCTTCATCGGCGCCAATTTCGTGCATCAGACGGTGGCAGAGCGCCCCGACTCCGAGGTCACGGTGCTCGATGCGCTGACCTACGCGGGCAACAAGTCTTCGCTCGATTCGATAGCCGACCGCATCACGTTTGTTCACGGCGACATCACCGACGCAGTTCTCGTCGACCAACTGGTGGGCGCTGCCGACGTGGTCGTTCATTTTGCTGCCGAGTCGCACAACGACAATTCGCTCGCTGATCCGTGGCCGTTCGTGCAGACCAACATCGTGGGAACCTTCACGCTCCTGCAGGCTGTGCGCAAGCACGGCGTCAGGTATCACCACATTTCCACCGACGAGGTGTACGGAGACCTCGAACTGGGCGATCCGGACCGTTTCACGGAGTCGACCGCGTACAACCCGTCGAGCCCCTACTCGTCGACGAAGGCATCGAGCGACATGTTGGTGCGCGCGTGGACCCGTTCGTTCGGCGTCCGGGCCACCCTGTCGAACTGCTCGAACAATTACGGCCCTTATCAACATGTCGAGAAGTTCATCCCACGGCAGATCACCAATGTTCTCGCCGGATTGCGTCCCAAGTTGTACGGCGACGGTTTGAACGTCCGTGACTGGATTCATGTCGACGACCACAACAGCGCGGTCTGGGCGATCATCGACGGTGGCCGGATCGGTCAGACCTACTTGATCGGCGCTGATGGTGAGATGAACAACCGAACTGTCATGGAGTCGATTCTGCAGATATTGGGCCGTGGCGCCGACGAGTTCGATTTTGTCACCGACCGCCCGGGGCACGACGTGAGGTACGCGATCGACTCGAGTCTGCTCCGGAAAGAACTTGGCTGGTCCCCGCGCTACGAGGACTTCCGCAGTGGTCTGGAAGCGACGATCGACTGGTACCGCGACAACGAACAGTGGTGGCGTCCGCAGAAGGACGCGACCGAGCAGGCATACGTGGCAGCCGGCGAGAAGACCACTTCCTAGCGTGCAGCCAGATTGCGGCGGATGGAGTCGAGGGTCGACGCTATCCCGGCAGGCAACGGGCGATGTGTGCGCTGGTCCAGATCGGTCCACACGATCGATCGCAGCCGTAGGTCTCGGGCTTGCGCCGAAGCGAGTGGAGAACTGGCGAGCACAACGTTGGGGCGTTTTCTGAAGACGGTGTGGCACGCGCCGAGGATCGCCCCGATGGTGACGCTGCGTCCGGACGCGTAGATCTTGGTGACCGTCGGTTCCTGCGACGCTTCCGCTCGGGTGAAGCTGTCGACCACCATTTCGGCCGCGTCGGAGACGTAGACGTAGTCCCGAAGCGTGTCCATGGGAACGTAGATCGAAATGGGCATCGACAGCAGATAGCCTCGGCAGAGGTGCGAAATCAGGCCTTGGGGTTTCGCCAGATTCTGACCCGGGCCGTAGAGATTTGCGAATCTTCCTATGACAGTGCGGGTTCCGCTTCTGGAGCCGAATTCGCGAACAATGGATTCGGCATCGAGCTTTGCTCGCCCGTAGTCGGCCAGTGGATTGGTCGCGCTTGTTTCGGTGTGCGGTGCTCCGGGAGCTCCGGCGTAGACGCCGCCGGCAGACGAAGCGTGGAAGACGGTCCCGACGCCTGCGTCCGCCGTCCCCAGCTCGTCGAGAACGTCCTTCATGAGTTGGTTCTCGCGAGCGAATTCGTCACTGCTCGTACCGTTCACACCTGCACCGGCGCACCACGCCATTCGCCACGGGCCGCCGGCGGCGTCAGTAACCAGTTTCCTGGCATCGGCGAACAGGATTTCTCTGGCCAGAGCGGGTTCCCCCCACGGGACGCGGCTGGTGCGGATGTCGGCCCCACGGCGCTCGAGTTCGCGGGCCACGGAGCTGCCGAGGAGGCCGCCGCTGCCGACTACCCACGTGGGGACATTCATCGTTACGCGGGTGGCTCGGTGGCGTTCCGGCGCCCCAACGGGCCTGACGCGGGGTCGCTGACGATGAGGTACGGCGGCTTTCCCATTGCCGTCTTGACTGCGACACCGATGTATTCGGCGATCACACCCAACGAGAAGAGCACTGCCCCGAAACCGAACAGCATCACGATCATCGTCGACGCCCATCCTCGTACCTCGACGCCGGCGTCGAAGAACACGTACGACGCCAACACGTAGAGGACGATGACGAGACCGCCGACAGCGAACAGGAAGCCGATCAAGCTGACCATTCGCAGGCCCTTGGTGCCGCTGGAGAGAACCATTCGCCAGAAATGCGACAGCAAGCTTCTGAGGTGATATCCGGATGCGCGTCCGCGTTCCTCACGCAGTTGAACCGGGCTGGTGGTGACCTCTCCCGCGATCCAGCCCAGAGCCACGTCGAGGTACGCCTCGGATCCGGCGTATGCGGCGACCGACCGTCCGACCTCTCCGAGGACCAGTCGGAAACTCTGATACTTCACGGAGTTCTCGGACGAGAGAATTTTGGTGGTCAGCCATTTCGACGACTTCGACGCCGCGTTGCGTAGCGCACCGTGGGGTGCCGCGTTCACGGGCTGCGCGTAGACGAGGGTGGCCTGTTGATCCAGTGCAGTGTCGAGGAGTCCACCGATGTCGGCAGGGTCGTGCTGGCCGTCTTCATCCATGGTGACAACCCATTCGCCACCACTCGACGCCATTCCCGCCAGTGTTGCCGGATGTTGGCCGAAGTTGCGCGAGAGCCAAATGGGTCGGATGAAGTCATGTTGTCTCGCGAGTTCACGGATGACCGCAGCTGATCCGTCCGGACCGTGGTCGAAGACGAGAAGGACTTCTTCGACGACCAACGGCCGCCCGCCGGGAGTGGTCTGGGTTTTCGTCAGGGGAAGTATCTCGTCGATGAGTGCATTGAGAGTGTGTTCGCCCTGGTAAACCGGCACGACGACGGAAATTCGGTGCGGTTGCACCGACTCGGGTGTGCCATCGGTCTTCACAGGCGGGGAGTGTATACGTCGCCGGGGGTCGGCTTCTCGGCGTGGGGGCGTACATGTCGGCGAATCGTGAAGTTATGATCCGGATCACTCGACGAAAGTGAGTCTCCAGTGGCCGAGTTCGAAGATCACACCAACGATCGACGCGAGAACAATCGCGAGAACACAGGCCTTCCGGGGAGAGCCGATACGGGTAGCGGTGATACCACCGACACCGAGTACACGGCTCGGTTGCGTGAGCTTCAAGGCGCCAAATGGAAGCGCATTCTGAACGTGCAAGCGCCGTATCAATGGAATATCCGACGTTTCCTCGGCGGCCGGAAGGTGCTCGACGTCGGCTGCGGGATCGGCCGAAATCTGCGAAATCTTCCCCCTGGCAGTGTCGGGGTGGACCACAATGAACATTCGGTGGAGTTCTGTCGATCGGTCGGGTTCGAGGCGTACTCTTCGGCGGAATTTCACTCCGAAAGCGATCAGCGAACCTTCGACGGAATGCTGATGGCGCATCTCCTCGAGCACCTGCCGGCGGGAGAAGCTTCCGGCATCGTCGCCGAGTACCTTCCATTCCTGGAACCGGGTGCGACCGTCATGCTGATCTGCCCTCAGGAACGTGGCTTCGCCAGCGATCCCACGCATACCGTCTTCCTCGACGGCGTCGACCTCGAAAAGATCTGTGCGGACAATGGTCTTGTAGTCAGGCGCTCGCTGTCGTTCCCGTTTCCGCGGTGGATGGGAAAGCCGTTCATCTACAACGAGTCTGTGGTGATCGCGGAGGTCCCGTCCCGGCTCTGACGCCTGTCGCGGTAGTAGATCACGGAGAGGCCGGCAAGGATAACGAGTCCGAAGCCCATACCGACATAGCCGATCCTTTGTCCTGGGGAACGGAAGTTGATCACCAGTTCGGCGTTGTCGGTGCCAGGCGGCAGATCGACGTAGAGGTACGTTCCGCCGAGGCCCTTGGTCGGGATGGGTTCGCCGTCGAGGGTCGCGGTGTAGCCCGGCCATGCCAACCGTGCGAAGACCACGCTGCCACCGCCCGGTGAGCTGACTCGTACACGCTCGTTCTTGACGCTCATGTACTCGGACTGTGCGTCGGCATTGACAGTTGCCGACACACGGCCCGGTTGACCGGAGATCGGGCCGGCGTCGCGTTCGAGGACGTAGATCTGGTCCTGGGCGACCTCGGGCACTTCTGCCCAGTGCCACCCGGGTGGGGCGGGTTCGTTGTCAGCGCCCGGGTACTGCTTGCGCTGAAGGACGACGCGGTCGAGCAGCATCAGGTCTGCGCTGGTTCGACCGGTGTATTCATCCGGCCTGAACACGTTTCGGTAGGCGTCGTCGCACGTCGACCCGTCGAATCCCATACACAGCAGCGAAGCGAAGTCGGCGTGGCCGACAGGGGTGTACGCGTTGACGTAGTCGAGATCGAGCACCTTGGCGTAGTTTCCGTACACCTGCGAAGTCCACGGGAGTTCGGTTGTTTCGGCGTCGATTCGGATCAGCGCGCGATTGCCGAGCTGAAGGGTCGTGCCCGGGAAATCCGGAAAGTTCGCCTTGGCTTCGGATTGGCTGGTCGGCAGGTACCACTTGTTCAGCGCCTGGGGATACGCGATCACTTGATACAGAGTCACCGGAGCGATGGTGAGAATCAGTAGACCTGCGATCGCCGGGGCGCCGTATCTACGACCGAGGTAGATGGCGAGTGCTCCGACGGCAATGATCACGACAGCCCAGGTGAGATGCCGGATGAAGTACTGCGGACCCGAAGAACTGGCGCGAATCATCAAGACGAACACGATCAACGATGCAGCGATGACGCGTGATCGCAGTTTGTCCAAAGTCCCGAATCGGCTCAGCAGCACACCGAGTAGTACCAGGGAGAACACCGCGACGAAGGGAAGTAGTCGTGCCGGCCACCGAATCTGGCCGATGTCGCTGGGGCCCGCGGTGAACAGCAGAATGAAGGCCAACAGCAGCAGCGGGGTCACCAACTCTCGCAGCGAACCCTGTGCTTTCCGCCAGCCGATGAATGCCAGTGCCGGTATCGCGAACCAGGCGATGTAGGTGATCGGTGCGTAGGTGGTTTCGCCCGTCCAGGACTCGATACTCGAGACGGACGACGGAATACTCGCCGTCAGTGTTTCCGACCACGGTGCCGTCAGGAAATTGTCGTTGAACGTACCTTCTTCGCCGGTGCGCCATGTGACGGCCGAGGAGAGCAGACCGGGAAGAAAGGTGATCGCGCCGCAGGCTGCGGCCGAGACGCCGACCAGTCCGAGCTTCACTGTTGTCCGCCACTGCGGACTGCGGACGTATTCGCCCACCATCAGTGCCCCGACGGTCACTCCGGCCATCAATGCCGCATGGACGTATCCGACGCTGATCGCGAGATAGAGGAAGACGAAGACGGGTATCGGCCCCGACCGGCCGCGGGCATAGCGAATTCCGCTGGCCCACGCCTGCACCACCCAGGCCATTCCGATCACCGACGTAACCCACGACGGGTACTCGAAGTACAGAGTGAACCCGGCAAAGGGCACTGCGCTTCCGGCGACGGCCGCCCAGTAGGGGCGCGCGCCGTATTCGAGGCAGACTCGATAGACGCCCCATCCGAGGATGATCGCGAATGCCAACTTCACCAGCGTGGCCAGCAAAGCGAGATTGTCGACGGACGGTGCGATGTAGTTGATGAAGATCTGGACCGGGTTCCACAGCCCACCCTGACCCTCGACCGGATAGTTTCCTGCCATCCACTGATCCAGAACCAGCGAGGGGAATTGTCCCTCTCGCATCAGATGGCCCAGCTGAACCCAGTTGCCGACCGCACCGGATTCGGTGTCGTCGACATAGAAGTAGCGAGGGTCCACCGTGACGATCGCGAAGAATGCGAGGCACACGACTGCTGGGATCACAGCGCCCCAGCTCCAGCGTTCCCGACGGGTGGGAGCGGGTAGTTCGAGTGTCAAGGGATCTCCAGGTCGCACGGGTGGATGCACCAGAGACAGTAGCCGAGGCTGTGTTTTCGAGTTTCGGGGGTAATTCCACCTCGGATACCCTGCGAGTGACAGGTACAGCCTTTTCAAGATTCACGTAGGAGTCATATGCCCGAGCAGGTAAAGGTGGGGGTGCCGGAGAACGGGCAGGTCATGGCTCGCCGTTTGGTGGTCCAGCGCGGCGTGTTCGTCGGAATGTCGCCGATAGTCAACGACGACCTGTACGTCGAGTTCCGGAAGGGCTCCGGTGAGCGGACCCGGCACCGAGTCGCTCTGGACAAGGGCACACGTATCAGCACCAACACCTATTTCGGGCGTTTCGCTGCCAGCTACTGGCAGCGGTGGACGACTGTCACTGAGGTCGAGGCTTCGCTGCGGATCGAGAGCGAGGGTCGGTTCCGCGTCCGGATGGTTGCTTCGGATATCGCCGGGCATCGCCGTATTCTCGAGACCCGCGACGGATTGGGGTCCTCGCAGGTCGCGTTGACCTCACCGTTGGACAAGTTCGTCGACGGCGGCGCCCTCTGGCTCGAGGTGGATTCTCTCGACGCTCCGATGACGATCGACCACTTGGAATGGACCGTGGCGGCTCCGGAGACGGTGCGCCCGGTCTCGGTGGCGATCTGCACCTTCAATCGGGCCGACGATTGTGCCGAGACAGTTGCTGCACTCGCTTCCGATGCCACCGTGCGTGACCTCGTCAGCTCCGTGTACGTCGTCGACCAGGGCAACGACCTGGTGAAAGATCGGGCGCGCTTCGTCGAGGCGGCAGACAAGCTCGGTGAGAAGCTGAAATATCTGCAGCAGCCGAATCTCGGCGGAGCGGGCGGTTTTTCACGTGGGCTTTTCGAGGCTACATCCGAGGGGGCAGATCTCGCCGACGTCATCCTGATGGACGACGATATTCTCTGTGAACCAGAAACAGTGTTGCGCCTCAACGCTTTTGCGAATATGACGGTGAAACCGACATTGGTGGGTGCGCAGATGATGTATCTGCTCAATCCCGATTTCCTCAATGTCGGTGCCGAAGACGTAGATCTGAAGACTCTCCATCACGGGCAACGAGTGCCCAAGGCTCTCATCAACACGAGCATGCTCAAGAAGCGTCAAGAGCGTCGAGTCGATGCGGGATACAACGCCTGGTGGACGTGCCTGATCCCCGCCGAAGTTGTCGAAGCCATCGGGTTGCCCGTTCCGATCTTCTTTCAGTGGGATGACGTGGAGTACGGAATCAGGGCCCGGAAAGCAGGGTTTGTCACTGTCACGTTGCCCAACGCCGCTGTGTGGCATGCCGATTTCTATTGGAAGGACTTCGACGACTGGGCCCGCTACTTCAGTACGCGTAACTCCCTCGTCGTCGGGTCTTTGCACAGCGATCTCGACACCAAGGGACTTTCACGTCAGTTCTTCCGCCAGATCTCCGAATTCCTCGTCGGAATGCAATACGGCCTTGCCTTCACGACGTTGAAGGGCATCGAGGACTATCTCGACGGTCCGGAAGCGTTGCGGGACGGCGGCATCGAGGCCATGGCAAGCGTCCGTGCCGGCCGAGCGCAGTATGCCGAGACGATCAAACACGATGCGGCTACCGCCCCGATCGCCTCGAACGAACTCCACACCGAGCGTGCCGGTGGTGAGCCGAGCCTGATGCGAGTGATTCTGGCCAAACGTGGGTTGAATCAGTGGCTGGGGCGCACCCGTGGCGGTTTGGTCAATATTCCGCGCGAGGATGCGCACTGGTGGCACATCTCGCAGTTCGACCATGTAGTCGTCACCGATGCTTCGCAGTCGGGGGTACGTATCCGGCAGCGAGACAAGGCCACGGCGCGCGCTCTCCTTGTCCGAACGGTCAAGCTACTGCGTCGATTCCAGAAGGAAGCACCTGCCGTTTCGACGAAGTACCGTGCTGCGATGCCCGAACTCACGAGTCGAGAGAACTGGGCACGTCTGTACGAGAAGTGATTCTCAGCTGGTGATCTCGACGATGACCTGCTCGTTGTCCACGGTGTACCCGAGGTATTCGAACGAGATGCCGGTGCGTGTGACGAACTCCGTCCACGCCCGGTACTCGTGCAGCTGCCACCCGGGATAGTTGAAGAACTCGTCGAAGACGACGATCGACCCGGGTACCAGTCGGTCGCCGAGGATATCGAGCACCGTCTTGGTGGACGAGTAGAGATCGGCGTCGAGGTGCAGGAACGCAACGGGGCCGGGTTCGTCGTTCAGGAACGAGGGCAGGGTGTCCTCGAAGAGGCCCGGAACAAGTTGCGCTCCAGGTACTTCGGGGACTGATTCCTGAGCGAACTCACCAACCGGGAACCCGGTCCGCCAGGTTTCCGGAAGGCCGGAGAACACGTCGAAACCCGCGACGGTTCCCTCGCGTTCGGTGAATGCCTCCGCGATGATCCTGAGTGTGGTTCCGCTGGCAACGCCGAATTCGAGTGCCATGCCGGGTATTTCGATCAATCCCAGTGCATGGCGAAGCGTGTCGTGTGGGTGGCCGAACGTCTCGGCGACGCGAAGGTGTTCGAGGATGAACTCTGCGGTCGATGCCGTCGCTTGCAGGTCCACGGCGTAGGCCAGATCCCGTCGCTGACGAAATTCCAGTTCGTCGATCCTGGACCGGAGGCCCGCGATGTCACCGCGGGCCCCGGCCAGTTCGTCACGTGAGAGCGTCAGCGCATCGAGGATCTGTTGCGTGCGATCTGCGTTGCGCCGGTCGGCGGCCTCGACCACCTCGGATACCGCACGCTGAAGCTTGGTTCTGGCGCTGGAACGGAACTGCTCGAACATGGCAACCTCTCGTCGGGATCACTCCCATGCTGCCAGGCTTTGTTCGCTACCGGTCCCGACCGCGGTAGTGACTCTTGAGTTGTCGGGAGATCACCTTGATCTCCCGCGTCCTCTCTGCCTGCAGACGAGCATCGCTTCGCGCGGCGTTCCATGCATTCTCTCGCTGTAGTTTCCGGTAGCTCGCAAGTCTCCGTTCGTCGATATCGCCGCGCCCGAGTGCGCTCAGGACTGCGCATCCCGGCTCGGAGTTGTGTGCGCAATCGGAGAACCGGCACTCTGCAATCAGCTCCTCGATCTCGGGGAACGTCTTGTCGATCCCCTCCGCCGCGTTCCACATGCCGACCCCTCGCAGGCCGGGTGTGTCGATCAACGTCCGGCCGCCGGAGAAGGGGATCAGTTCTCTCGTGACGGTGGTGTGGCGTCCCTTTCCGTCGCCGGTCCGAACGCGACCGGTCTCGAGTCGATCGGCACCTGTGGTGTCCGCGAGGAGGGCGTTCGCGAGCGTCGACTTACCGGCGCCTGATGGACCGAGTATCGCCACGGTGCCGTCCAGAACTGCATCGAGTACATCCATTCCTTCGTTGGTCTCGGCACTGACGGCCAGCACTGTTGCGCCGGGCGCAATGGCAGTGACCTCGGCGAGAGTGTCGGAGATATAGTGAGCTGCATCCGATTTGGTGAGTGCGACGACAGGGGTTGCACCACTTTCCCAGGCGAGTGCGAGTAGTCGCTCGATGCGCCCGAGATCGACGTCGCCGTCCGAAGCCGTGGCGATGACGACGGTGTCGACATTGGCCGCCAGAATCTGGCCTTCCGATTTTCCGGATGCCGAGGATCGAACGATGCTGCTTGATCGGGGGAGTATCGAAGTGACCGTGTGCATCTCGGGTTCGCGTGAGTCCCGTAACTCGGCCACGGCGACCCAGTCACCCGTACAGAGTGGATCGCTGCCGCTGAGTGCGCGAACTGTGCCTTCGGCGACGGCCACGTCGCATCGGCCGCGGTCGACGCGAAGAATGCGCCCGGGTGCGGAGTCCGGTGGGGCCAGGTCAGTGAATGTGTTCGAGAGTGTTGCGTTCCAACCGTATTCGGTCAGGGGCGTGCTGTTTTCCGACATGGTGAGTGTGTCCTCGAGTGCGAAGAAGTGTGAATTTTGACGGCGCTGAAACTGCGGAACACGACAGTCATCAATACTCACTCCTCGAAAATCTCAGGACGCACCATGCGTCGGATCAGAATCGTCTCAGCCGCAGACGCGACTGTGCAACTGAATTAACTCGGGGCGGCCGACTTAACTCGGACGTTCGAACTTCTCTTCCCGGCCGAGCTTGCGCAATCGCATCCACTCGCGCAGTCCGGCCGGATCGCGGCGTGTGATCAGGAAGTACCAGCCGAACCGAACCCATTCCTGCGGAAGCAGTTTCCGCATTCCCGGCTGGGAGAGGATGTATCCACGGTTGCGGTACGTGAAGTAGCGCTTCGTGTCGTTGTCGGGGTACTGCGTGTGCATGCGACCGCCGAGGATCGGCTTGAACTCGTCCGCGCCGTTGGGGTGGACGTAAGCAGTTTGCAGGCAGGTACCGAACTTCAGGCCGGAGCGGACGAGGCGACGGTGTACCTCGACCTCGTCGCCGCGGACGAACAGGCGTAGATCCGGAACTCCGACGGCATCGATCGCGTCGGCTGTGAACAGTGCGCCGTTGAAGAGAGACGCGATGCCTGGCAGGAGATCCTCGTCGCCGAGCTCGGAACGCAACCGGCGCCACGACGTGCCGCGCCGCAGTGGGAAAGCAAGGCGGTCGGGGTCGTCGATGTCGCAGACGACGGGGGAGACCTCGGCCAGGTCGTTCCGAATTGCACAGTCGAGCAGTGTTTCCAGGACTTCGGGGCCGTCCGGGCGGCCGTCGTCGTCGGCGAGCCAGACGCGGTCGGCGCCGAGTGAAAGCGCGTAGAGAATGCCAAGAGCAAATCCTCCGGCACCGCCGAGGTTGTGCTGAGAACCGATGTAACTGGTCGGCAGTGGAGCGTTGTCGACGAGCTCTTTCACATCGGCTTCGTCGGCATTGTCGACGACAACCAGATGATCGAGCGGACGCGACTGGGTGCTGAGAACCTTCAAGGATTCAGCCAGCAGTTCACGACGCTTGTGAGTGACGACGACCCCGATGATTTTCTCGGGTGCGCTCACGGGGTGTTCTCCCGTTCCATTTCCTTGATCACGTGGCGCACATGTTCGGCGGCGTCGTCACCTTCGTAGGCGCGCACGACGTCTTCGATGTCGCCTTGCATGCGGATCTGGCCGTGGTCGATCCACATCGCACTGTTGCACAGCTGAGCGAGGAATTCGTTGGAGTGGCTGGCGAATACCAGGATGCCGGAGCGTTCCACCAGCTTCTGCAGCCGGATGCGGGCCTTCTTCATGAATTCCGCGTCGACGGCACCGATGCCCTCGTCGAGAAGCAAGATCTCAGGATCGATACTGGTCACGACGCCCATGGCAACGCGAACGCGCATACCGGTGGAGTAGGTACGCAGCGGCATGGAGAGGTATTCACCGAGTTCGGTGAATTCGGCGATCTCGTCCATCTTCGCGAGCATCTGCTTGCGGGTCTGACCAAGGAACAGGCCGCGGATGATGATGTTCTCGTACCCGGAGATTTCCGGGTCCATGCCGACACCGAGGTCGAAGACGGGTGCGACGCGTCCGCGAATGCTGGCGGATCCCCGGGTCGGTTCGTAGATTCCGGAGAGCAGGCGCAGCAGGGTGGATTTGCCGGCGCCGTTGTGGCCGACGAGCCCGATGCGGTCGCCTTCCTTGAGCGTCATCGTGATGTCGCGGAGCGCTTCGACGACGACGACATCGGAGTCGTTGCGGCCGATGGATCCTCCGGCCTTGCCGAGGAAGGCCTTCTTGAGCGAGCGGGATTTCGCGTCGAAGATCGGGAAGTCGACGCACGCGTTCTGCGTGTGGATGCTGACTGGCTGACTCATGTGTTTCCTCTAGACCCAGTAGGGCACGCGTGCCCGGTACTTGCGGAGTGCCAGAATCGCGACGGCCCAGCCGACGACGGTGAAGGCGATGACGATGTACCAGTGGTATGCCTGCTGGTCGGCCCCGATGAGTGGTGCTCGGATGATCTCGAGGTAGTGGTACAGGGGGTTGAGCTCGGCAAGCCGGACTCGCTCGCTGGCTTGCCCGCCCTGGTCCTTGAGGGCCTGAGTTGTCCACATGATCGGCGTCAGCACGAACAGCAGGAGCGTCATGCTGCCCAGGATGGGGGCGATGTCGCGGTATCGGGTGGAGAAGATGCCGAAGACGATCGAGACCCACAGCGTGTTCGCCACGATCAGCAGGAATGCCGGTATCGCCGCCAGCGCAGTCCAGCTCATGTTCTGCCAGATGCTGAACGCGAACAGCAGAACTATGTAGATCGCGAAGTTGTGCGCGAAGAACAGCACCTGACGCCAAACCAGGCGATATACGTGCACGCTCAACGCCGACGGCAACTGCTTGATCAGGCCCTCGTTGGCGATGAAGACCTCGGAGCCTTCGAGGATGCCTGCACTGATCAGGTTCCACACGATCAGGCCGACCGTGACGTACGGCAGGAACTCCTTGAGCGGAATGTTCAGCAACGCGGAGTACAGAAGACCCATCGCGCCGGCCTGCACGCCGGTGGCGATCGTGATCCAGAACGGACCGATCACCGACCGGCGGTAGCGCTGTTTGATGTCCTGCCAGCCGAGGCTGAGCCACAACTCACGCTGATTCAGACCGTCGCGAAGGTCTTTGAACGCACGACGGAACGTCTGGGAGTCGGACACGGGCGCGGGTGCGTCCGGCGTCTCGGATTCGATTGCGGATGCTGACACGGAGGTCGAGCCTACCGGCCTGGCGTCGGAGCCGGTTTTCCCGCGGACTTCGTGGTGGTCCGGGTTACAGATACTGGCCGGTTCCCGGGCTCTGTTGGTCCGGATGGGCAGGCGAATGCGGAGCCCCGATGCTCATGCCGGGAGGCAGTGCGCCCTGCCGCATTTGTTCGAGCTGGGCGCGCGCTGCCATCTGCTGCGCGAACAGTGCGGTTTGAATTCCGTGGAACAGTCCTTCGAGCCAGCCGACGAGTTGGGCCTGCGCGATTCGCAGTTCGGCGTCGGAGGGAATGGAGTCGTCGGTGAACGGGAGGCTCAGTCGCTCGAGTTCTTCACGGAGTTCGGGTGCCAGGCCTTGTTCCAGTTCTCGGATGGACGAGGTGTGGATGTCCTTGAGGCGCTTGCGGCTGGCGTCGTCGAGCGGCGCGGCGCGCACTTCTTCCAAGAGTTGTTTGATCATCGTGCCGATTCGCATGACCTTGGCCGGCTGCTCGACCATCTCGGCGACGGACTCGGCTTCGGATTCCGCGCCTTCGGTGGTGCCGGATGTGGAGGCCTCTGCCTCGGCCGCCGGCATTGCGACGGGTCGACCGTCGGGTCCGATAACGAGTACCTGCTCTTTGTCGGGGTTCGTCATGCTTCCATCTTGTCGTGTGTGGGCGACAAACGCCGCGTAACCCCCAAAAAGTTAGCTATCGAATAACTGTACTGACGGGTAATTGGGTGACTGCCTTCGACTAAGCGGGCGTCTGCACCTAGAGTGTCGAGCATGGCTTACGACGTTGCCCGCGTACGGGGGTTGATTCCCTCACTCGGTGACGGCTGGATCCACCTCGATCCGCAGGCCGGAATGCAGATCCCGGACGCCGTCTCGCGGACGGTCTCCACCGCGTTCCGTGCCTCTGCATCTTCTTCCTCCGGTCGCCACGTCTCGAACCGTCGTAGTGCTGCCATTCTCGAGAGTGCGCGCACCGCGGTCGCCGATCTGGTCGGCGGAGATCCTGCGGGAGTCGTTCTCGGATCAGACCGAGCGGTGTTGTTGGCTTGGCTCGCCGAGTCGCTCAGTTCGCGGTTGGGCCTCGGAACCGGTCTCGTACTCTCGCGCCTCGACGAAGAGGCGAACGTCGCGCCCTGGCTTCGTGTGGCCAGTCGCTACGGCGCTCAGGTGCGATGGGCAGAGGTCGAAATCGAAACGTGTGAGCTCCCGAGTTGGCAGTTCAACGATCTCATCACCTCGACCACTCGATTGGTGGCCTTGACGGCCGCATCACCGGTCGTCGGTTCGGCTCCGAACGTCCGCGCCGCAGCTGATCGTCTGCACGAATTCGGCGGACTGATGGTGGTCGACGCCGTCGGTGCAGCGCCATATGCGCATGTGGACATGGCTGATCTCGGGGCGGACATCGTTGCCGTCAGCGCGCCGTCGTGGGGCGGTCCGCAGGTGGGCGCACTCGTCTTCCGCGATCCCGGACTGCTCGACCGAATTCCGGCCGTGTCGCTCAACCCGTACGCGCGTGGCGCCGAGCGACTCGAGGTGGGCGGTCATCAGTTCGCGCTGCTGTCCGGTCTCACGTCGTCGATCGATTTCCTGGCGGGCTTGGACGAATCGGCAACGGGAACCAGGCGTGAGCGCCTCGAAACCTCGATCAGCTCGCTGCAGGACTACCAGGACGGTCTGTTCGATCACCTCATGCGTTCTCTCGCAGCCCTGCCCAACGTGATGGTGATCGGCGGCGCACCCACGCGGGTGCCGACGCTCAGTTTCACACTCGAGGGGATGGCGGCAGACAAGGTCGCGGCGCACCTGGCCGACAAGCGCATCGCGACGGTCAGCGGTACGCATGGTGGTTCCAGGCTGCTCGACGCCCTCGGTGTCAACGACGAAGGCGGCGCGGTCACCGTCGGCCTTGCGCCGTACACGACGCGGTACGAGATCAATCAGCTGGTCGCCGAACTCGGCGCCCTGGGCTGATCGATCCCGCTCGGCTCACTTCACGGTGAGGATGACCTTGCCTACGGTTTCCGGCGAATCCAGCAACTGATGGGCTAATGGCGCCTCGGTGATCGGAAGTTCGGTCGACACGATCGGTTGAACCGATCCGTCTGCGATCAACGGCCACAACTTCGCGCGGACGTCGGCGACGATGTCCGCTTTACCGCCGGGGCCGGTGAGCGGACGCCCACGCAGGCCCGTCGACGTGATGTTTCCGCGCTTTCCCATCAGCTTGGCGATGTCGACTTCGCCCTTGCGGCCACCCTGCATTCCGATGATCACGACGTGGCCGTCCATGGCGAGTGCGTCGACGTTGCGCCCGAGGTACGACGCTCCCATGTTGTCCAGAACCACGTCGGCGCCGTGGTTGTCGGTGGCTTCGGCGAGTGATGCTACGAAGTCGCTGTCGCGGTAGTTGATGAGAATATCCGCGCCCAATTCGCGGCAGCGGTTCAATTTGTCCTCCGAACCCGCGGTAACTGCGACGCGGGCGCCGAGGGCTTTGCCGACCTGGATGGCGTGGGTGCCGATTCCGCCGCCACCGCCATGGACGAGGAGGACCTGTCCGCGTCGGAGACCGCCGCGCATCACGACGTTGGACCACACCGTGCACGCAACTTCCGGCAGAGACGCTGCGACACGGAGATCGACGCCCGCGGGAACCGGGAGAAGTTGTGTTGCCGGGACCGCGACCTTCTCGGCGTAACCGCCGCCGGCCAGCAGTGCGCAGACTTCGTCGCCGACGGACCAACCGGTGACGTCTTCGCCGAGTTCGGTGATCACACCCGAGCATTCGAGGCCGAGAATGTCACTCGCGCCGGGCGGCGGCGGGTAGAAGCCTTGACGTTGGAGCAGGTCGGCGCGGTTGACTGCGGTCGCGGCGACCTCGACGAGTACGTGCCCGCGAGGTAGTTCAGGATCGGGCTGTTGCGCCCATTTCATGACCTCGGGACCGCCGGGCTGATCGATCGTTATGGCGTACATGGATACGACGCTAGCGAATCTCCCCGCTGACGGGTGTTTTGCCGCTACCGTCGCGGACGTGACTTACTTCGGGAACATGCAGAACGAGATCTATCTGACGGGACTGAGCGGCGCGAAGCCGGCTTTGCCGATGACTGCGGCAGGCTTGGAAGATGCCGCGCGCGAGCAACTCTCACCGGAGGCTTTCGGGTACATCGCCGGTAGCGCGTCGACCGAACGAACCGCGGAGTCGAATCTGCGGGCGTTCGACAAGCATGCGATCGTGCCGCGGATGTTGCGGGGGACTGCGGCGCCCGACGCGCGTGATCTGAGCGTCGAGGTGTTGGGGACGCGGTTGGCTGCACCGATCCTGACGGCTCCGGTGGGCGTGCTCGGCTTGGTCCACGACGACGCCGAGGTTGCGGTCGGTTCGGTCACTGCCGAGTTGGGGATCGGATCGATTCTCTCGACGGCGGCATCCTCGACCATCGAAGACGTAGCGGCGGCCTCGGGCGATAACTGGTGGTACCAGCTGTACTGGCCGGCCGACGACGAGCTTGCCGAGTCGTTTGTCCGTCGAGCGGAGACGGCGGGCGCGAAGGCTATCGTCCTGACTGCCGACACTCCCGGTATGGGTTGGCGTCCAAGGGATCTCGAGCTCGGCCACCTTCCGTTCCTGCAGGCGAAGGGTATTGCCAACTATCTGTCGGATCCGGTGTTCCGCGCCAAACTGGCGACGCCGCCCGAGGAGAGCGCAGAAGCGCTGCAGATCGCGGTTCTCACGTGGGTGTCGTTGTTCGGTAACCATGCGGTGCGGATCGCGGATATCGCGAAACTTCGCCAGTGGACGACACTTCCGATCGCAGTGAAGGGAATTGTCCATCCCGACGACGCACGTGAGGCCGTCGCGGCCGGCGCCAACGGCATCGTCGTGAGCAACCATGGTGGGCGTCAGGTCGACGGGTCGATTTCGGCACTCGATGCTCTCGGTCCCGTCGCTGATGCGGTGGGGGATGAGGTGGACATCCTGATGGACTCCGGAATTCGTTGTGGTGCAGACGTAATCAAGGCTCTGGCCTTGGGTGCCGATGCAGTGCTGTACGGGCGGCCGTGGGTGTACGGGTTGGGATTGGCCGGAGCGGACGGAGTGCGTCATGCGCTCCGGAGTCTCTTGGCCGACCTGGATCTCACCATGGGACTGGCGGGGCTGGCATCGGTCGCCGAAATCGATCGTTCGATCCTGATGTCCAATTCGTGACTTTAGGGTGAGTCTTACTGTGACGGGCGGACACAGGTCTAAACTTGGAACCTGTGACAGCTGAAGCGACAACCGAGGAGACATCGCAGGCGGCGCACGGTGAGACACCGTGGCTGACGCCATGCGAGATGCGTGCATGGCGCGGCTACATGGACGGTAATCAGCGCCTCATGGAGGTGCTCAACCGCGAACTGCAGGATTCACACGACCTGTCGTTGGCCGATTACCGCATTTTGGTCATGCTCTCGGAGTCAGCTGACGGGTCGTTGCGGATGAGTGACCTGGCAGACGGCGTGCTGTCTTCGCGGAGTCGCCTCACGCACCAGATCAGGCGGATGGAATCTCAGGGCATCGTCGTGCGAGACACCTGCGTCGAAGATGGTCGCGGCGTGCTCGCGCGGATCACGGAAGAGGGTAGGCGTCGCCTCGCCGAGGCAGCGCCTACTCACGTGGCCGGGGTGCGGAACAATCTGGTCGATCTGCTGACTCCCCAGGAACTGGACGTGCTGGCAGACGTCTTCGAGAAGGTCGACAAAGCCATCGGCGAGCGCTGACTTCTGGAGCCGTTTTCGCGGTCCGTGGGAACACCCGATAGGATCGCCCACGGAAGCGTGGCAGAGCGGCCGAATGCACTCGCCTTGAAAGCGAGCGTGGCGTTAAACCCACCGGGGGTTCAAATCCCTCCGCTTCCGCCAAATGTTCGTTGTTCAAACCCAGCCCGCGCGAAAGCGTGGGCTGGGTTTTTCGTGCCCTACGAAGCGCAGGAGCGTCGAGGAGTCGGATGTGTAGCAATCTTTGCCGCCCTGGGGTCGCCGGGTGAAGCAATGGCTTCGCCACTTCGGTGCTACGTCCGATGTTGCGGCAATCTGCCGGTTCTCGTTGTGCTGTGGTGAACGATCAGCCATTGCGGCGCTCGGCGACGAGAGTTCCAGGTGATCGCATCGTGCGGCTGGTGGTCAATTCGATTCCCTCCTTGGCTAGATGGGCTCGTGGTTTACGCGGCCTCCTTGCGCTTGGTGTCCGAATGAGCTGCGCGCCACCAATTAACTGTTGACCGTTCAATAAGTTTGCGTGGCCATATCGCCAGAGACCACGTTGCATTCAATCTGCTGAAATGCTCCGGATCGTGCCTTGTTTGCACGTTTGCTCGACTGTCACCAATGGGCGGATGGTCCAAGTTTGGTGACCAGCCGGGGCCCCAAACCCACTGTCAGTCCACGTCAACAAGCTGCGAACCAGCTTGCCGAAGCTCACGGGGACGTGCCTGCCGGGTTCACCGGCAATGTGCCGATCCCGCCAGATCCGAACGCGCCCGACGATCGATCGTTCCCGCAAAAAGTGTGGGACAGCGCGTGGGGTGTCGGGGAAAGCGCGGTCGACACAACAGTCGATAGTGTCGGAACGCTCGGGGATGCGTGGCGAAATTTCCTAGTAGTCCCCGTGCACGATGCCGCCGTCGATCCGTTCGGGTTCAATCGCGGTCAACGAGCACAACCTTCACCCGAGCATTCCCCGGCTGAGATCGCTGCCGCAGCAGCAAATATCGTCTCCCTCATTCCGATCGTAGGCACAGGAGGCAGAGTCGGCGGAGCTGCCGTGCAAGAAGCGGTGGAGGCTGTTCTGCGGCGCGGCGGAACCGCCGCAGACGCCGAAGCCGCAGGTCGCAGGGCAGCCGCCACCGACGGTGAGGCCGGGAATAGAGCCCCTAGCGATCCGACTATTCCCGTCGGAGACAGACCGGCCTCGACACCTGTGGGTGGGCGCGGAGATCGCGAAATAAATGTAAAGCCCGGAACCAATCGTCCTGGAATAGTCAACGGTCGTGAATATACGGGGCATGCGTTCGACCGAATGCAAGAGCGCGGCATACTCCCATCCCTGGTTGAACAGGCCATTCGTGAAGGGGTGGCGACCCCGAGCAGAGGAAACACGACCGTGATCTATGATTCGATAAACAACCTATCAGTTATCATCAATGAAACGGGCAGAGTTGTGACCGCCTCATTTGGCAATTTATCGGGAAAGTGAAAAACATGACGGATCAATCAATTTACCGCCTGGAAGCTGAGCAGGTTAATCGCGATTATTGTGACGGAAAAATATCCTTGCATGCGCTAGTTGAAATATTCGAGAGGTACGTCAGAGAACGCGAATCGGAGCGTGCATCAGATTCCGAAACCCTGAGGGGGGCCTGGGGTCAAATTGAAATAATGAATGCAATTAACCAGGATGATCCTTCGAATTCGAGCAAAAATGAGTCGGAGGTGCGAGAAGTTATTCAAGAATTCTTGGACTTGCTTCCGTAGTCTCTTTTCTCGGTCCAGGGGCGACTAATCAAGGCAGGCTTTGACTCACTTGCGCGACCAGTGTCATGTCAAGTGACACTGGCCAGCAGTTGCTTATTGTGATGTGGTAGCAGACTAGGATTCGCAGGCTGACGGTTCAGACGTCTTCGCCTTCGAGGGCGGCCATCCATTTGCCCTGATCACCGATCACGACTACCTCGCCTACCGCATCCCAGTGGAACACGACCACATCCTGATGATTCCAGGTAAACCGACTACCTGTACAACAGTGCAGGCGTCCGCATACCTGCCTGGCGTGTCACCTTATCTTTGGAACAGAAGAAGTTACTTTCAGTGTTCGAAAGCGCTCGTGACATCGTCTCAGACGAACTGGACGTAATGGAGCAGAGCGACCGGCACGGCAACGCCGGCTAAACCTGCAGATCATCACACTTTTCGAGAATCCGTCTCGTCTGGACAGTCAAGTGAATGCCATCCACTGGCCTCCACCAAAATGATTTCCATTTTCAATAACATTTCCATTTTCAATAACAGAGGTGCGCCGAGTTTGAACCTTTATCGTTCAACTCGGCGCTCTTTGTTTTATGGAGGTAAAACGGGTTTAAATCTCATTTGATCTGTTGAAAAATTACCAATACATTGCGACGACTTCAATTTCGATTAGATTTGCATCCGGTTGTCTGTTTGTCGATGGAGTGGATGGAATCTGAATGGAGGGTATGTCGCCTAGCGCAGTGATGCCTGCGTGAGTGCGCGCCTGCGTTCTAAATGTAGCGAGGTCGTCCGGTGTGGCAGTGATACCATACTCGCCTAGCCGGTCCGCAATCTTTTGAAACGCTTGCACCTGTGATTCCGTCGATGTCCATTCAATACGATTTATTGCAACAATCTGATCTATATTGCTTTGTTGCTCGTCCGAGATGCTAGCGCTTGAATTTCCTACCAGCAATCGACTGTATTCGCGGAGCGCGCCCTCGAAAACACGCGCTTCGTGATCGTTATTAGGAGTTGCCTCATCGAACGAAATATTTTGGAATGTATCGACGATTTGCTGGCCGCCCGGCATGGTCTTTGCAAATAGATCAAGTAGTTTAACGGGAGTCCAGGTCTTACGGATGCCGTCGATACTCACTCGCCCGAGAACGGTGACTGTTGCGTCTGAAAAGAGCAGACGTCGCATGTCTTTCCAGAATCTGTCCTTTTCAAGCACGCCCACTAATTCAATCTCTTTGGTTTGCAGGCCAAGACTGTTGGCAAGGTCTGTGTCCACCAGATATTGTCGATTGTCTTTTTCATAAAGCCTGACGTTCGTTACTATCGACCTGATAGGAACGAGGCCGGCCATGAAACGATCCAACAATTTGCCATAAGAGTTCATCTCTGCCGGGAGCACTCCTCCTAGATTAGTACCAAAAATCTCAGGATGGTCGGCACTCATCTCGGCGACCTCAGTGATGATCGACCCCATACTAAATAGCGGATCGGCTTGTAGCTTAACTTCTAGCTCGATAAGGCTGCCGCGGGTGAGCTGGGAGACATTGATGCTGACTTGTTTAGACTCTAGGAGCTTCTCTATACTGTCGATATTCTCAGAGGTCCCTACAGGAAACAGAAGGTCAGCCTCCTTCACACGTTGATGAAGCCGCTTAAACTGGGACTGAATACTGGCTTTTCGCGTTGCCTGAACTGACTGACTGCTTTTGGTTTGGAACGAGGACTTCGAACTCACGCTCGTTTCTTTTGCCCCGATACTACTTCCCAATTCACCTCCTACGGACTCTTCTTGGGTGCGTCCTTCTTGGATTTGTTCGGTCAGCTCTCCTTCTCTAGAGACAAGAAGGCTAAGAACGCTAATCTCGTCAAGGTAGACAAACTCCATAAAAGGCGAATTCTTAATGGCCCGAGCTTTCTTCCGCATTATCCATGCCCAAAGTCGTTTCACCCAGTTTGGTACTATTTTCATGTTAGATTCCCCCATTTGATGACTGTGATCTATTACGCAAACGCTCAAAAGCTCCAGCTAGGTCTTCGACGCGAAGTGATCCTCGACGATCGGTAGCAGCCAGTAGAGCTGCCTCAGTCCATATTGAGGCAATTCGTGCAGCAGACCAGCCGTCAGTACGCTCTGCGATCGTTTCTAGCGGCATAGAGCTGGGATCTACAACATTAAGACGCTTCATTGACACTTTTAGGATCTGAAGCCGATCATTTGCTGTTGGCATTGGAAATTCAATCTCCCAATCGAATCGGCCCGGTCGACGTAGCGCCGGGTCGATATCGTCAGGGCGATTCGTTGCAGCAATGACAATTATGTTGGAGCTCTTCTCCTCGAATCCGTCCATGAGTGTCAGTAGCTGGGCGACAACTCGCTTAGAAGATTCGTGCGATTCTCCACTCCGCTTTTCTGCGAGACTGTCGATCTCGTCGAAAAACACGACGGCGCGAGGCTTGGCGGCGGCGTCCTCAAATAATGTTCGCAAGTTCCCTTCGCTGTCGCCAACCCATTTGCTGACAATCTCGGGACCGCTGATTGAGTAGAAGGCAGCTTTGGATTGATCGGCGATGATTCTAGCAAGATGAGTTTTGCCTGTTCCTGGTGGCCCTGTGAACAGAACTCCTTTGATGGGCTTGGCTCGAATACTAGCTAGTTCCTCAGCTCTGAGTAGTGGAGTTTCGATCAATTCGCGTGCTCGCGCAATCACATCTGGATAGCCGCCAAAGTCGTCAAAGGTAAGCTTCTTGCCTTGTGACTTCCATAGGTATCTGTCCGGTTTCATGTCTGTTGAGTTCACGTCACGCGGATGGAGTGGCGTATCGGCGATGACTTCATGGACACCACTCTCGTCATAGGTAACGGTTTGACCGACGACAGTCTCCTTCGGCTTTTTGTTAGGTATGAGATGGAATGAGTATCCGTCCTCGATAAGTAGTTGCTTGTTGATTATTTTGCGAATGACACCGATTTTTTTCTCTTCTATCCACATGGATGGGTCAGCCACACGGAATTCGTTGCCGCTGATCAGAATTACTTCACCAGGGTGTAGAGCGACGTCGTTCTCGCTTGTCATGAAACCAGAATTTCCGTTCGGAAAGCGGAAATTAACCCTCATACTGTCACTTGAAATAGAGGTAATCATTGCTAGTTGGCCTGAGAATCCATCGCTGTACTTGAACGACTCTGTCATATTTCTTATTTTAGCATCTAGTGAACGTAGTTGAAGTGACGTTTGGTTGAGCGAGTGTTTTGCACACGACCATTGTTAGACTGGTCTAGTCCGCAGCCGTACAATCGGTTTCTGTTTACTCGTTACTGTGTCATAATTGATTCAATTTTCACAGCTAAAATGTCTCACAATTCGGAAATGCAACGTCCGAGCAGTGATGGCGACCAATTGTGTATTGCATCTGCTCGCACTGCGTATCCAACTGAGCTGGCGTTACCATTTTGTGCAGAATGCCTATGGCCAGCAAAGATCCCTACAACTTTCCATATCTCGGAGGGCTCTCGTGAAATAACGGGACTTCCCGAGCATCCAGAAACGCCTGGTTCGCTCAGTTCGTAGAATGAGTGTCCTCGTATCGCGAATAACGGGATATCTTGCATCCTTCTGCGGATATATCCCTGAAGGTAGACTAGGTCAGGTCTGAGTGCGATGACCCCGTCCTTCTCAAGCTCTTGCGCGGTCTCTTCGGGATATGACCATTGCCTGTATTCGAACGACGACCCCTCCCAAGTGTCTGATATGCGCATAATTGATGGATAATTTATCGACGGTATTCGTAGTACGGCGACATCCTCGGAGGGGTGAGTTTCTTGGTCGCTTACTCGATGAACATGCCAGCCATCATCGTCGGCTGTAAGTACTGCTAAATGATTGCCCGTGTCAACACCCAAGAGGTGAGCATTTGTGAGGGCAATTCCATCAGATCCCACAAGAAAACATGTGCCATGGAACCTCTTGAGGCTGTAGATTTCACCCTCTTTGGAGACTTCGACAAGCGGAAGAACATAATCCCGGATCGGTCGACTGCTATCACTCATGCGTATATTCTAGCATTCTTTGTAAGTAAAAAACCACCACCCCGATGTAGAAGCAGGCTTTATCTAAATGACTCAGTAACGTCGTAGGCTATGTTAAAAATCTTCCTACATTCTTTTTGGAGTGCTCTATTTTATGATATTGACGTTAAGTCAACCATATGTTTAAATAAGTATACCGAAATGTCTATAAATCGATTGTAGCTATCTCGGTCGCCTTAATTGAGCGCCCCCACACCCTTTGGATAAGGAATGCAGGTAAGGAGCTTGATTATGGCGCCACGGACAGTTGGCCTAAGTTGGCCTTCTATAGTTGCCACTGCTGCAGGCTGGTCAATAGCAGTCACGCTACTAACGATGTCGGTCGTACGTCTAGTTGCTCCCGGATACGAACTTATAGGTTTGTGCCTCTTCGGTGCCGCATTTGCTTTTTGCACCTGGATCGCCGGGATGCTGACAGCAAGTATCGTACTTCAAGTGGAGCGCGACCGCGAGAATGCGGAATATCTTCGCATGTTGGAGCAAGAGCTTGACTAGGCCTAAGGTCTGAACTTACCTAGGCTAGGTGACCACTCAGTCCGTATTCCACTTCGTGTGGAATTCGGGCTATTTCTTTATCTCAAATGTAGATATTTCGGTCACTGTTAGAGGATTGCCTCACTCCACTCATTCCGGCGTGAAGGAGGGTCAACCCCATCGACTCCCTACCGCTCATTCGAATATAGATTTATTCATCTTTTCATGCTTATATATCCTCAAGGAGTACATATTGCCATGCAAAGGCAACGAACTAACTTAAAGAAACTATCACCCACTAATGACAATCAAGTCCGAATCACTGATGTAGAACGTAACTAACCTAGCCGTTGCATGTCATCACGGCTACCGTGGTTCTAATGAGCGTTTGTCTGATTTCACAATAGTCGCGATTGTTCTACAAACAGAGTACACATAAAACGGAGGCACACTACCAAACCCGAATATCAAATACGTGACGAAGAACGTTTAGAACGGCACCGTAAACGTAGTCAAGTGGCACGAGCGAATCGTAACCTCCGCTCCATTGCGCGAGCACACCTCGCCATTTCTAGTTGCATACCGGAGTCAGACGAGCTCGACTAACTACCATCACTACCTGTGTCTGCTGTCGATCCAGCTGACGAAGCAACGAGTCCTCCGTCTCCTGATGACCAACGAACTACGCCCTCTACGATGCGACAAGCTCCGCAGGCTGACGGATCAGACGTCTACGCCTTCGAGGGCGGCCATCCATTTGCCCTGATCACCGATCACGGCTACCTCGCCTACCGCATCCCGGTGGAACACGACCACATCCTGATGATTCCAGGTAATACCGACTACCTGTACAGCAGCGCAGGAGTCCGTATGCCTGCCTGGCGTGTCACCTTGTCTTCGGAACAGAAGAAGTTACTTTCAGTGTTCGAAAGCGCTCGTGACGTCGTTTCAGACGAACTGGACGTAATGGAGCAGAGCGACCGGCACGGCAACGCCACCTAAACCTGCAGCTCATCCCACTTTTCGAGCATCCGCCTTGTCTGGACAGTTAAGTTTGAATGCCATCCACTTGCCTCCGCCAAAGCAAAGGCTCGGACCTCGGACTTCGGTCCAGGTCAGAGCCTTTACTGTTTTCGGAGTCACACTGCTCGGGTAGTGGGCATCAGAACCGCACGGTGAATACCACGTGGCGATGCTCTCGGTCCGCGCGCTGGAAAAAGTCCGCCACTTCCTGAAGCCAGCCCCAGGCGTACCCGCGCTCGTCGGAGCCGTATTCCGGGTTGCGGTCGTCGAGCGGCATCGCGTCGTAGCGCACGCCGAACTCGGATTCGGTGATTTCCGCCAGGTACGAGGAGACTTCGGCGACCCGATCGGGTGCGAGGTAGGTGACGAGTTGGTCGTCGGTGTCGGTGTTGAGATCTTCGTCCCCCAAGATCACGCCGTAGGCCGGCCAGTTCTCGGACACGCGCTCGTACCCCGTGCTGGAGAGGGCGCACAGGATCGGATACCACGCCTTGTCCGTGTCGCACGAGAACTCGGATCGGCCCGTCTCCTCGATGTCCTCGACCACAGCGCCGAGTTTGTCGTCGTCGCCGCGCGCGTCCAGAAGTTCCGCTGCCACGCTGTCTGACAGCGCGAAATGCACCCCAAGTTCCATGGCGTGATGCTAACGGCTGACCTTGCCGGCGTCCCGCCGTCACTACGGGACGAATCGCCTCAGGTAACGATCCTGCTCTGCCTCCGACCGAAGTTACCCATGGTGGGCCGGCTGTCGTACATACTTCATCGGTGATTCCGACAAAACGGACCGGCCTTTCTGTTGTATCGCTGGTGATCCTCGTCGTCGCGGGGTTGCTGGTCGCAGCCCCTGCCAGTAGCGCCGCGCCGCCGCCTGACTGGAAATACACAATGGTGGCGTTCAGCAATGCCAGCGACCGTGACATGGATGTCTACGAGTCGGCCGACGGCACCGGCTTTCAGCTCGTCCAGCAGTCGGCGTACAGGCCGCCGTCTGGGCTCGTGCGTGATCCGAGCATCTTCCGGAACACGGACGGGTTGTACTACCTCACCTACACGACGGGTGGTGGGGCGAACATCGGGTTTGCACGCAGCAGCGACCGCATCAACTGGACGCCGCTGGGGAACTATCCGGTTCCGTTTTGCTGCGCCTTGATGCCTGGTACGGGAGATGGCACCGGTTCTGCGAGCCCCCCGGGCTTCTCGGGTTCGGCTGGTTTCAGCGACGGACCGTCGCTGTCACCATTCGTCACCAAGGCCTGGGCGCCTGAATGGTTTGTGGACGGCGATCGCGTCAACGTCATCCTGTCGATGTCGACCGGTGGAGGATTTGTGCCGTATCTGATGACGGCGTTGGAACCGTCGCTCCGGTTGTGGAGCCCGCCTGTTCCGCTCGCCGGGATCGGTGCGGACCACATCGACACCACCGTGGTCAAAGTCGGATCGACCTATCATGCGTTCACCAAGAACGAGACGAGGAAGGTCGTCGAGCATGCGGTCGCTCCTTCGGTGACGGGACCTTATTCGTTTGTCCCGCCCGGGAATTGGGGTTCGCTTGTCGAAGGTCCGGCCGTGGTTCAGTTGCCGAGCGGCGACTGGCGGATCTATCTCGACGCCTATACCGAAGGAAAGTATCTCTACTCCGACAGCACGGACGGGCTGAACACCTGGTCTCCTGTGCAAGAGGTTCCTGGGGTGTCCGGGACTGCACGGCATCTCGGCATCATGAGAGAACCGGCATAACATTCGACCCTGAGTTGGTAGGGCTCTGATCAAGGACTCCGGTCTTGGTCAGAGCCTTTTCTCGTACTTGCGTACTACTTGTGTGCGTCGTCTGCGCCTATCAGTGATTGACAAGCTAACGATGCGATGCCCGTGGGTCCGACGATTTCGCGCCGACCATGAAGTGAGTATCTCCGCGGGAGCTGTGCAGCGTTGCGCTCCCAGGCCCCGCTTGGGCGCCGTACTTCACGATTGATTGCCAGGTAATGCCTGTTAGTTTCATATTCAAGTACGCACACTGGCTTGATGCCCGCACTTTCTGCCTTCAGCTGCTCTGAGGCCCGCGGGATGCGGGTCGAATCCGATTTGCCGCACTGTTTCTGAGGGGTCTTCTCGTCCGTAAACGGTGACCTTGCTCATAGTGGGACCTAGGTCCTTTTCGCTGCTGATAAGCCTGTCGATATATATCTGTTACCGAAAGTTCACCCTAAATCCAAGATGGGGGAGATGGCGCACTGGCGGGCAAACAGGACGATTGGTACCGTCCGGTAACTAATTCAGTTAGTTGTCGGCTACCGCTCTGGTTGCTGTGTCACGTGGAGGAGCAGTTCATGTCGATCGAATCGCAAAACGGCATATCCCATCGTCGATCGAGGGCCGCAGTGGGGCTCGCGGCGTGTGCGGTTGCCGCGCTGTCGTCTGGTGTGGTCTTCGCAGGGAGCGCATCGGCAACGCCGACGGCGTTGGTGGACAAATTTGCGAGCACGGTCACCGATGACGGCTGGTCGTTGGATCTTGCCGCCACGAAACTGTCGGCGAACCCGGTGCCGAATCTGGCGACGACGGCGTTCACCCGTGAGGGGTTCGTGTCGGCGAAGGTGACCGGCACGATCGGCGGTCAGGGTGATTCGGCAGTGAAGACCGGTTATGTCGAGCAGGGATTGCAGATCGGCTGCCAGATCGATGTTTCCTCCGGACTTGGCTTGGGGCTTGGCTTTTCGCTCGGTCCGTCTGTCGGTGTGAGTATTTCGGGTGTCCCGTCGGCGAACGTGGGTGTGAATGCGTCGGTGAATCCGAGTATTCAGTCGACGATTGCGCCGGGCACGATCACGACGATTCCGTTGGGGAAGAAGGATCTCGAGTCGTCGAAGGCGTCGATCACCGCGGAGAACGTGCACGTGAAGGTTGATGCGTGCATGGGGCCGGTGACGATCCGCTCGTACGCACAACTCTCGGTGTCGACGGCGACGTCCGACAACACGTTGTTCGTGTACTCCGATCCGACCTGGCTCTGACCCGCGCAGCCGTCGTCAGCGCTGCTGGCGACTATTCCCGATCCGCCCAGTCCAGGGGTGGTTACTCATCACGCCCACAAAGGAGAAATCATGAAGATTCGTACCTTGGCCACTGCCGGAACCCTCACCGCGGGTATCGCCCTGTTCGGTGTTCTCGGCGCCGGCGTGGCATCTGCCGCAACTCCGATCGTCGAACCTGAGCAGGGTCGGATCGGTCTGTCGCTCTCGAATGCGGAAACCGCGGCGTTGGCGGCGAGCCCGATCCCGGACGCCATCTCCGACATCGTTCCAGGCTCGCAGCGGTGGATTGAGCTCGCACCGGGCTCGGCGCTCACCGTCGGCCCCGATGGCAAGCTCAGCGCCCCCGACCGCGTAGTGATCGGCGAGGCCGCTACCCATGCTGGCGGCTACGTCGATGTCTATCTGGCTGATCCGAACAACCCGGCCAACGCCGGGTACGTCACCCTGACCTACCAGTACTGGAACTGATACCGCGCCCAGCACCGGCGACCCGTTTTCCCCGCTCTCCCTTCCCATTTGGAGTTCCAGTCATGACCGTCAACAACGCCGAACGCCGCAGTGTCCAACCGGAACCCGCTGCCGTCGATAGGAAAGACGTTGCAGACGTTGATGACTGGGATCCGGACAGTGAACTCAGTCCACTCTCCAAGGCTGTGATCGCTACGGCAGTTGGACTGGGGTTGCTGATCGCGGCATTCGCGGTGATCGGGAAGCTCGCCGGCTGGGCGAACGACTACGGGACGATCCTGGTTTACCTGGCGTTCTTCTTGTGGATGTCGATCTCCGGACGGTTGTTCTGGTGGGGCGCAGACAAACTCATCGCGCAATTCCGAACGAAGAAGAGTGACAATCGTGGTGCGCACCGGTGAAGTCCGGTAGACGACTTCGCCGGACTCTCGCGGGAGTGCTTGCCGCTGGGGCGCTGTTGACCGGAGCGGCCGGAGCGATCGGTGCGGGAATTGCACTCTCCGCCGCTCCGGCGAACGCGACGCCGGAAGAAGACTGCGCGGCGGTGCGGGCACGTGATCATCAGATCTACCTGAATCTCATTGCGTCGCTGCCACCTGGCGCGCCCATCCCGCCAGAGATCATCAACCCGTGCCTGAGCGCGCCGTCCACGACGTCGACAGCTGCGCCGACGACCACTGTCGGGCTCCCCGGTGTGCAGGCTCCAGGCGGTGGCCCGAATGTCGGGGCCAATGCTCCGACGAACTTTCCCACCTACAACGGCACCCCCATCGTCCCTGTGCCGACGATCGAGGTTCCGCCCATTACTTCCGAGTCCCCGGCCTCGGAAACTGGTGTCGGTGCATTCCCCAATGCATCGGCATCAGCGGTTCCCTCACCCACACCCACCCCGGGTGAGGGAACCACCACCGATCGTGGTCCCGGACCGATCCCCGCGGATTCGGATTCGAATATCGCACCGGCTCAAACGGTTCCGGTCCCGGCAGCAGATGTTTCCACCGCCGGGGAGGACTCGGGCCGTGACCGGTATCTCGAACTCACCCTGATCGGCGCTGCGGCGTTCACCGCCGCGGGTATCGGAGTGCGCGGGCGGCCGGGACCTTTCAGCCCCCGCACGCCCGAATCAGTACTCTCCCAGGCGGTCGGGACTGCCGCGTCGCCGTTGACTGCGTACGCACCTGGCGGACAGTCCTCGTTGCGGGTGTTCGATCCGATCACCGGCGGAAGCCGGTTCTTCTTCCTGATCCACGACGAAACGTCGTCGCACGAATCCGTGATTCCGGTGGCGGTGCCGCCCGGCGGTCACATGAGCGTCAACCAAGACGGCACGGTCACGGTCTTCGACGCCGACGGAAACCCGGTCTCGACAATCGATGCCCCGTGGGCCTACGACGCCAACGGCACACCCATTCCGACGCACTATGAGATCCGGGACGGGCAACTCGTCCAGGTCGTCGACACCACGGGTATCGAGAACGTGCTGTATCCGATTTTGGCGGACCCGCAGGATCGCACACAGAGCGGCAAGAAATCGCCTGCACCGGCGCGCCCGACCAAGATCTCCGGTGAGGACGACGGCACCCGCTCAGATGACGGTCCACATTGGAACGAGACACCGCAGGTCGAAGGCCACAAGGCCCCCAATCCACCAGTCCAGAAACCGATACCCACTCAACCACCGGTCCCACCCGCGGTCGAGCCCGAACCACAAGTCCCTGAGCAGGCTCCGGCGCAAGTGCCGGAGCAGATCCCGCAGCGGTCGCCGGCCGAGGACATCAGCGGAGACATCGGCGGGGACGGACCAGGTGCCGGGACATCCCCATCCATCGACCCAGCGCCCGCTACACCGAACGAAACCGACACACCCCAAGCAGAATTGGCAGGAATTCCGATCATCGGCGGCATCTTCAGTGCAGCCGAAGCCGGGCTCATGCTCACCGCTGGAATCGCAGCTTTGTTCGCGCAAATCCTTGCAGGTGTGGGTCTGGGGGATTCGGAACTGTTCGGCCGCATGGAAAGCCTCGAGGAATGGGCGCTCGAGGCCGGAGTAGATCTCGCCGAAGTGCTCGTGAAGGCTATGGCCCTGCTTTCTCCGCAGGATCAGGCACTTCTTCGCACTGTCCTTTCTCCGTTCGTGAAGCTGCCCCCAGCGCATGAGCAGGACACTCCCGGCCACGCCCAGCCCGGGCCGGCCGGACCTGCCGCGAAGCCGCCGCCTCGGAGGCCCACGCCGCGGCCTGTACCGCGTCTGCCTGGTGATCACGATCCGACCCAGCCGCAAGATCCCTCCAGCGAGCCGGATTCAGGCGATCCGGCAACACCGTCGGATCCGGGTTTCGAACCACCAGTAGACCCCGGCACCACCGCACCTGGATTAGTTGACCCCGAACAACCTTCGGCTCCCGAACCTGGCGAGCAACCGGCCGTCGATCCGGTCAACCCAGGCCACATTCCGGTCGATCCCGAGACTCCCGGTGCGCCGACCCAGCCCGGACCCCCGGAGTTCGACCCCTTTGATCCCGACCCGAGCACGATCGCCGATCCGACGGTCCGCCCAGATCCCACCGAACGTTCATCCGTCGAGCGGGTACTAGCGTCGAACTTCATTCACGCGGTGCAAGAAGTCGTAGATTCACTCACCGATGGTGCCGAGACAAGTCCAGAATCACCTCCGCAGCAGTCATCTGATTCGGGTGAGGCTGCACCCGAGGATTCTCGCTTGGATTCCGAAGGCAACCCGCTGACGGCCGCTGACTTAGCTCAATTGTATGCGTCGCTGCGTCGAAAAACGCCGACAAATGTGATCCGCGACATAGTTAACCTCGATCACGAAGGTGGCGGACCGGACCCGGTTCTTCCCGGGCTCACATTGCCCGACGTCCTCGAGGCGGATCACACCGTACCGATGAGGGTCATATTCGACATGCCTGGCTTTACGCAGTTGACCTTCGAGCAGCAAATTCAAGTATTGAACTACGTCGATAACTTCCTGGGTTTGAGCCCGACTGCGAATACGTCAAAGGGCGCCAAGAGTTGGGCAGACTGGTGGGGCTATGTGAAGGGCGGAATCCCGGTTTCCCCTGAATTCCGGGATGCTATGATCGAAATCGAAACTCATCTTACTGAGGAAATTCGTCAAATGATATCTAGTATATTGAATGGAGTTCAGTAGTGGATCTGGTCAAGATTTCGCGGTATATCGACTCGCCCGTGCTTGTGGAGATTGACGACTTGACACCACTTGAACGTACGGCGCTTCCGAATTATTGGTTGGATGCGCTAAATGGTGACCTTGCAGCTCGAATTTCGGGGATATTGGACCAATGGGATGTATTTGGGCGACCGATATTGGGCGACACTTACAGAAACATTAAAGAGAATCTATCTGATGTTCGGTTGCTCAGGTCTGAAAATAGGTTTTTTCTTCTATATAAAATTAAAATGGCAGACGGGACCGATCTCTACTATTTGGGTACGCCACCGGTAGTGGATGGTGATGAACTTCCAGGGTATTGGAATAAATTCCCCCCCAGTCTAAAGAATTTCTATTCAAATTTGCACAACGGTTGGTACTATATTGCCGGTAAGACTGTCGGGCCACTGCCTCTTGAAGATATGTTTCGAATTGACAGCTTTGAATGGTCTATTCTGTACGGGCTGTCCCCTGAAGAGTACCCAGATCCGGCTCGTTGCATCGCGACATTCAGATCGGGCGGCGGCGGTTATCTTTGCTTGTACTTTGGTGAGGAATCGACAAGGGGTGTTGTGTGGTCATCGACGGAACCCCCTGAATTGGTCGATTACTCCACTTACCTTGATATCTGGACCAACGTCGGACTCGGTGCCTAGAGCCTGCGCCTTGGATATCCAGACTGGAGACAGTCTAAGAAATTTGTGTGCGGTCTTGCCCCACGTGGCACGTGCCTGGGATCCAGTCTCCCAAGAGCAGATGATCAATTTGTCTGACCAAAAGGGATCTCGAGGTCATGATCGGTTTCGGGGGGTACCTCACGCATCGACTCGTTTTCCTGCACCATTGCCGACGAATGGCTGATTGCGCTGGCGTTCAGCGTCGTACAGGGGCTGGCCGATATCTGGGACTCTCGCGTCACCGTGCTCTACCACCGGACCGAATCATCGCCTCAGCGCAAGGTACCCGGCGACGCGATCGTGGGCAGTTCGGGCTCGGTGGAGCATCGGCGACTACCGGCACCTTCAGAATCGGTCGAAAGGTGAGGTGGAGGTGGGATGGGAAACATACTTCCATTCAGGAGTTACGTTCGATCGCAGCAAACTCCCCCAATCTGCGGTGGTAGAGGAGCTGCCCACTGGCACGTTGATTCGGTTGGGGGACAAGCCAATGGAGGTCGCTGCCGCCGACATCGTGGCGGTGCGGGCGGCGTTGGGTTACCCGGTGTAGCGCCAGAGCCTGTCCAATTGGTCGATCGTCTTCGAGCAGGAGTGACGTTGTCTGCTTCATCTTTACGTCGCGATCCGGCGTCCGGATTGACCTTGAAAGTCATGGCGCGAAAGGGGCCGCCGGAAGCCGAATCGGTCACCGCAGTGCTGGCAGCGCGGTCGCAGCAGTTCCTTCGAGAGCTTGACCCAGTCTTTGACGTCGACATGTATCGCTCCGTGAGGAATGGCCTTCCCGACGGCGTTACGGTCGAGCAGGCGCTTGCATCGAATGGTGGACGGATCCTCACGCTTCAGGCAGAGAACTCCCTCGAGGCCGCAATGATCGAGAGCAGAAAGTCTCCTGATGCCGCAGGCGGGATTTACCCACTCTCCTTCGGGCATCAACTCAGGTTGTTCATCGACAACGGAAACATCGAAATTCTCATCGGATTCGGGGGTACGGCGGGAGCAGGTTCCTTACTTTGCACGTTCATCTGGCCGTACCCAGGGGGCTTCGCCGATGAATCTCTGATCTCACTGTCATTGAAACTCGTCCAGGGCATGGCCGATATCTGGGACGCTCACACAGCCGTGCTCTACCGGGATGCGGAACTCACACCTCAGTACAACGTGCCCGGCGACGCAACGGTGGGCAGTTGCACCTACTTCGGCCCTGAGATGCCGATCAACGAAACGCAGATCCCACCCACTGTCGAAGCTTTTCCGTACAAGAAAGGAACGATCGTCATCCAGCGTGATCCACGCGCCCCGTTGGTTGCCGACGATATCCGAAGCATCCGCGCAGCAGTCGGCCTGCCGGCCGAACGACCGGAGGTTCGCCTACCGAAAGGCTCGCGTCGGCTGTGACACCAGAAGTTACGGCCAAGCTCACGTCCGCAGGTGATGGTGTTCTTAAGAACAAGCTGCTCAGATAATGGAGGATGCGTTCGACGAGGTCATCGGGATGGAGAACATCAACATCATCGTATTTGGAGGGGAGTGAAAGTGCCTACGTCATCACTGCGCCGCAATCCTACGGCGGGCTTGACAGTGAAGGTCATTCCACGAAAGGGTTCGCCTGAAAGCGAGGCCGTCACGGCCGCGCTCGTTGCACGTTCGCTACGATTGCTTCGCGACATCGATCCTGTCTTCGACGTCGACTTGTACCAAACAGTAGGCGATGCACTCCCCGACGGCGCCGGAGTCGAGCAGGCCTTGGCGTCGAATCTCCGTCAGATCCTTGTACCTCCGACGGAAAAATCGATCGAAGCCGCATTGATCGAGCGCAGACGATCCCCCGATGCCACCGGCGGTATGTATCCCCTCTCATTGGGACGACATATGACCCTGTATTCACCCGCTGGAGACGTCAAAGTCGTTGTCAGTTTCGGGGGCACCTCAGGGTCCGGCGCATTCGCATGTGCCTTTGCCGACGAATCACTGATTTCGCTGGCATTGAAGCTCGTACAGGGACTAGCCGACATCTGGGACTCGCGTGTCACCGTGCTCTACCGCCGAACCGAATCATCGCCTCAGCGCAACGTACCGGGTGACGCAATCGTGGGCAGTTGCACCTACTTCGGTCCTGAGTTGCCGATCAAGGAAACGCAGCTCCCGCCCAGCGTGGAGGCATTTCCCTACCATGACGGCACAATCGTCATCCAGAAGAATCTGTCCACGCCGTTAACCGTCGAGGACATCCGAAGCATCCGCGCAGCAGCAGGACTGCCGACCGAACGACCGGAGATTCCTCTACCCAAAGGTTTCAGACGGCTGTGAGCCCTACGTTGGGCGCACTCGGGGCTGCCTGCAGGTAGGGATGGCGCGGACCGACCAGCCTGCCCGCAATTACCGCGCCGCGATCCCGATCCGGCTACGCACCAGCTGATCGACGCTCCGGGTGGAGTGCCACCGCGCGGCATACCCGCCATCGACGGTACCGTTCCACCTGCCGAGCATGATCAACCCTCTGTTCCGTCCGTGAATGAACCTGCACGCCCGGATCCCGCGATTCCGGAACCCTCGCAGATAGTGCTTGATACTGAGGGATGATGTCCGGACTGCCAGGTAGGCCGGGGCTAATTGTGCGGATGATTCGTGGGTCGGTAGTGAGGCGGTCAGCGGAGACCATACCGTTTTCGAAGGCGGGCGGCCGGCTGCGGCCTTTGTCTATGGCGTCGAACCCTTCGGCGATCCAGTCGATGTGGGAGATTCCGGCGCGGTCGAAGGCGCTGGGAGGTGCATCACATACTTCCCCGAAAGTACGGAGGTACGAATGAATTCTGGAATCTAGTTCCCCTGCCCACTTCTATACATGCACTCTTCACTCGATGGTGGGAATTTTATGCCGATATCTATAACTGATGCGCTGGAGTCCTATCCCGACATCCAGCGGGTCCTAGTCCCGACGCATCCAGGCCGATCATTCGACGTCTACAACACATACGACCCGCCGGCAGAGGCTGAAGAGGTGTCTCAGTATTGGAACCTAGATACCCTGCCGAGAGATCTCTTCGATTTATGGAGAAGCGCGAGAGAATGCAGACTTCACCACGATAGGGGCTTAGGAAAGGACGGAATAACACTCCTTTCTCCGCCTAAAGCTCGAGAAGTTACGGAACGCGAGCTGGAATTCTGGGATGACGAGGATGGGCGCTTCTTGAAGAGTGACATAATAATCGGCACAATGGTGGTCGAGCCAGATTTCATTGTATTCGACACAAGAAAAAACGACTTCAATGTTCTGTTAGCTTCAACTCTCGACGGACGTGAGGACTGGCCTATCGTGGGGCGGAACATTTCCGACTTCTTGCTGCGTTATCGTGATTTACCTGGAGAAAGCCACTGGCAGCGCTCGATCGTTTGATACACCGGAGAGCGAAGTTGGCTTCCATCCTCGAGGGAATCGATGGCTTGGCCATGTCGACCCCGAGGAAGGGGCGCGGTTCTGCATGGGAGCGGGTGTTGAAGTCTGCGGCGAGCAACCTTGGCCCAGAGTGGGTTGTGGCACGATCTGGCACTCAGGCGGAGTTGATCCATCTACCAGTGCGATGGTGGTTCAATTCCATTGGGTTTGGATCCCAAACCGAATCGGGAAGAGCTGACCTTCAGTCATGCGCCCCTGATGAGAGAATTCACGCCGGGCACTATCACCTTTCGACAGAGTTCATATCAACCTGGTCCCACAGATTCTGAACCACCGAATATTCAGATGGACATCTTCGATACCCGCGGTGCTGCGGAGATCGTGCGCTGGTGGGTCCGTCCACCAAGTTCTTTGCTGCAGCGCCGCTTCCCCGACTCGGTAGCTGCAGCCGAGCAGGCTTATGCCGACCGCAAGGAAGAGCCTTGCCGGGATTGGATGATTTCGGCTGGACTGCGGGTGATAGCTGACACCGGTTCGCCAATCGAGGTCATCGACAGCGTCCTCTGGGAGTTGGCTCGCCGTGACGTCGGTGGCCACGTCCAAAGTTTCTGGCGAGAATTTCGCGCGGTCGCGGAAAACAGAGACCGACTAGCGACATTGCAGTGGCTGGACGAAGAACGACGTCGTTCTGTAGAGGATGCATACGGGCTTCGGGATTCTGCGTTTGCCGATGTGATTTTCCGTACTGAGGACTCGTAGCCGAGGGAAGTAGGCGTGAGGGAGTGGAATCGGATGGATCGCGCGCCGCGTCGGAGAACCGCTGGCGGTGCGCACAGTCGCTCCTTTTCGTCTACCAAATAATACGAATGGTCCTTTATGGCAAGCATGCACATGAGCGATGACAAGCCTAAGTCGCCGAAATCGGTCACTGAGGTCCTGGAGTCCCTGGGAATGGACCGGGAGCAATGATCAGAACCTGTGGATGGTTCTCGGCGAGGCGGCGTGAGTGGGCGCA